>JAKLHH010000091.1 GCA_022710245.1 Myxococcota bacterium | reverse complement strand
CAGCGCCGCCCCAGCGCGAGCTCGCGGGTCCCCCCGCGGGCGAGCTCCGCCAGCCGCGCGAGGAGGGCGGACCGGTCGTCCGGGTGGGTGAGCTCCGCCAGCGAGCGCCCGGTCAGCGCGTCGCGCGCGGCGCCGAGGATCTCGCAGCCCCGCCGGTTCACGCGCACGAGCCGCCCCGCGCTCGCCTCCAGCTGCGCCACCCCCACCGCCGCCTGCTCGAAGAGCGCGAGCACGCGCTGGTGCTGGATGACGTTCGCCATCACGTCGGCGACGGCGCCGAGGAAGCGCTCCTCCCGCGGGCTGCGCTGGTGTCCCTCCTCGACATAGAGGCAGAGCACCCCGAGCAGGCACTCCTGCGAGCAGATCGGCACGCAGTAGTGACCGTGCGGCGTCATGCCGGGGTAGCCGAGGTCGTGGCGCTCGTCGATGGTCGACGAGAACTGCAGCGCGCCCTCCAGCGCGGCTCGCCCGCAGAGGCACTTGCCGGCGGGGACCCGCGCGCAGCGCTCGTGCACCTCCTGGTCCAGCCCCGCGCTCGCGCGCAGCTCGAGCGTGCGCTGCTCGTCGCAGACGAGGAAGACGCCTCCCCGCGGCTTGAGCCCCAGCCAGGGCACGGCGAGGACATGCTGCAGCATGCGCGCGAGCTGCTCGTCGAGGGTCAGCGGCTGCAGCCCGATGCGCAGCAGGTCGGCGACGATCTGCTCGACGCGGTGGAGCAGGTCTCGCTCCTCGGCGAGCGCCTTCAGGTCGCTGATGTCCTGGGCGAAGTGGAGCCAGATCGGCAGCCCCTCGGGCGTGCGCCGCGAGGTGGGGTAGACGGCGACCCTGAGCCAGCGCCCGCTCCGCGGCTCGAGGAGCTCGCGCTCGCCCTGGTGGCCGCCGCAGAGCGCCAGCTCCAGCGGGCACTCGGCGCAGGGCTGCGCGAGGCCGTGCATCAGCTGGGCGCAGGAGGTCTCCGGCGTGAGGCGGTCCTGCCCGAGACCCCGCCTCGCCGCCTGGTTGAGGTAGAGGACGCGGTGCTGTGAGTCCACCAGCATCGCGTAGAAGGGCAGCGCGTCGAGGAGGTGGAGCTCGAGATCGTCGAGGCGTGCTGCGGGTGCGATCATGCCTTTCCTGCCCCCGAGACTGATAGCCTCCGGCATGTAGCGAAAACCGTCAAGTCGCTGTCAGCAATTGTTCGACAGCTGCCGGCTCAGCTCTCGGATGAAAAACCCTTTCAGCGGGCGCCACCTCTGGCATCCTCGATCACACACATCGACTGGAGAGGAGGCCGGATGAGAGCGTTTCCCATCACCCTCGCGGTGAGCCTCGTGCTCACGGCGAGCGCGTGTCAGAAGGAGGCCCCGCCGGGGGCGAAGGCGAGCGATCCAGCTGCCGGCTCGGCTGCCGGCTCGGCGGCCGGCAGCGATCCGCTGAGCAAGCTGGCGAAGCAGGTCGCGGAGAAGGTCGGCGCGGTGGCGGCGGTGGGCAAGGACGATCGCAAGGCGCTCTCCCGCGAGGAGTACGAGCAGCTCCTGCTCTCGCTGGCGAAGTGCGCCGTCAAGGAGCGAGGCATCGACGAGACCTGCCCCGAGTACAAGACGTACCGGGACGCCCGTAGCCGCAACACCATGATCAAGGACGTCGCCGGGCTCAGCGCCGACCTCGGCCGCAAGCACCTCGGTCACGCGAGCCCGGCGGTGCGCGTGGTCGCCGCCGGCATGCTCGCGTCCTTCTTCGGCTCCAGGCCCGAGTCGCAGGAGGCGGTGCTGAAGGCCGCCGAGGCGGAGAAGGAGCCCGCGGTCCTCGTCGCCATGATCGGCGCGGTCGGCTCGTCGGCGAAGTCGAACCCCAAGGTGGGTGAGCTGCTCCTCAAGCTGGCGGACCACGAGGCCGAGGCGGTGCGGTTCGCCAGCCTCACCTGGCTCACCTCGAGCTGGGGCGCGGCCGTGCCCGGGGGGCTGGAGAAGGTGCTGGAGAAGATCGAGAAGGACCCGGCGCTGAAGGTCCGCTGCGCCGCCTGCGAGGGCGTCGGGCGCAACGGCTCCGAGAAGGCGCTCCCGCTGATGAAGAAGCTGACCCGGGACGCCGAGGCGAGCCCGGAGCTCTACTCGGCGTGCATGCGCGGGCTCCTCGAGCTCTGGAACCCCTTCCTCAGCCGGGAGACGCCGCCGAGCAAGGCCGCGTACACGCTCAGCCTGGCGCGCCTGCGCGACAAGCCGCGCTCGAAGAATCGCCCGCCGTGGATCGTGATGAGCAACTTCGGCCGCGCGCCCAAGCAGCCGCCGCCCTGGTACAAGCCGCAGGAGGTCGCGAAGGCGCTCCTCGCGGTGGCGCTCGACGAGCAGGCCAACTGGATGGCGCGGACCGGGGCCGCGCGGGCGCTCGGCGAGCTGAAGGCGACGGCGCAGCTCGAGCAGCTCAAGCAGGGCCTCGCGGAGAAGGCGGACTTCGAGAGCAAGCAGGTGGTGAAGGCCGTCGACGAGGGCCTGGCCAAGGCGAAGTAGATCATCCGTCGAAGCCTGCACGATCGAGTCTCAAGCCCCGCGCCGGTCCGTCGATGTAGGATCATCGACCGGGCCACCCGTCTGCCCGCGAGGACCGCCATGCGAGCCACGATCCTCCTCCACTCCACCACCGGGAACACGCGCCTCGTCGCCCGCTACGCCGCCGCGCACCTCGGCGCGGCCGGGCACCCGTGCGAGGTGCACGACATCGTCAGGCACCCCGAGCCGCCCTCGCTCGACGAGGTGGAGCTCCTCGGCGTCGCCTGCCCGACGATGTACTTCCGCCCGACCTTCGCCATGGAGCAGTGGCTCGAGGCGCTGCGCCCGGTCTCCGGTCCGCCGCGGCCCGCCTTCCTGCTCGCCAGCTGCATGGGCGAGCCGGGCGCGCACTTCGAGGTGCTGGGGCAGCTCCTCGAGCGGAAGGGCTTCCGCGCCGTGGCGGCGCACTGGGTGATCGGCCCCTCGAACTGGCCGGTGCACCTGAACCTGATCCGGCACCTCGTCCCGCTCGCGCCCGTCGGCGCCGCGCTGGCGCGGGTCTCCTCGGTCACCTGGCGGATGATGCTCGGCACCTTCTGGCAGCGCGCCGGCGAGCCGGACCACCGGGATCGGTGCGAGCTGGACGCCTTCCTCGAGCGCGTGCTCGCCGCCGCCCCGCGGCCCGAGGCGGCGCCTCCGCCGGCGAAGCTCTACCGCGCCTACCCGCTGATGGACGCCTGGGGGCGGCGGATGACCCGCGGGCTCGTCGAGGAGTACCTGGGGCCGCGCATCGGCGCGGGCTGCGACGGCTGCGGGACCTGCGTCGGGGTCTGCCCCGTGCGCGTGCTCCGGCAGGAGGCCAAGGGCGCCCGCCCGACCCTCGAGCCGGGTTGCACCGCGTGCTACGCCTGCTACAACCACTGCCCGCAGGGCGCCATCGCGACCTGGGGGGTGCCGCCGGAGAGGCCGGCGAGGTATCGCGGCCCCACCCGGCGGATGCGAGAGGCCTTCCGGCAAGAGGAGGAGACGCGATGAAGGTCACGCACACCTTCGAGGTGCCCTGCCCGCTCGAGCCGGTGGCGAGCGCGATCTGCTCGGAGGGCTTCCAGCTGGAGAGCGACCGCGCGCGCGAGGGGGTGGTCTCGAGCAGCTACGCGGTGGTCGAGCGCGGCGAGGGCCTCCTCGTCTTCGAGGTGCGCAGCGTCGAGTACAAGCGCACCAAGCTGGGCGGCCTCGACCGCAGCGCGACCACCACCGCCACCACCCGCTTCCGCTGGAGCGCCGGCGCGCGCGCCCTCGAGTGGAGCTACCACGGCGAGGGCGGCGGCCGGATGAAGCTCGGCGGCAGCTACCGCCTCGCCCCCTCGAGCGCGGGGACCCGGGTCTCCTGCGAGACCACGATCGAGGTCGACATCCCGCTGCTGGGTGGCCAGATCGCCAAGTACATCAGCCGCCAGCTCGAGCAGAGCTGGCCGCAGCTCGACGCGCTGCTCACGCGCCACGCTCGCGCCGCGGGAGCTGCCGCGCCCTGAGCGCGCCCTGCGACGCGGTCCTCGCTCGCGCGCTCGACCGCCGAGGCGGTAGGCGTCGGCCCCCACGGCGCGGTACCATGCTGCCATCGGAGGAGCCATGACCACCCCCCGCGAGCCCACCGCCCGCCCGCCCGTGATGCCACTCTTCGAACAGCTCCGCGCCCAGGCCGACGTGCTGGTCCCGGTGCTGCGCGCGCTGCGCGCCGAGCTCGGCGCCGAGCGCGCCGAGACCCTCGTCTTCGAGGCGCTCCGTCGCGGACTGCGCGCGAGCCTGCAGGCGGCCGCGCGCATGCTCCCGCCGGGGAGCCCGCTCGCCTGCTGGCGCATGATGATCGCCTACGTCAACCAGCGCATCGGCGCGGACGTGGAGATGCGCACGCTCGCCGAGGACGCGACCACCCTGCGCTCGGAGGTGACGCGGTGCCGCTACGCCGAACACTTCCGCGAGCTCGGCGAGCCCGCCCTCGGGCACGTCCTCGCCTGCGAGGCGGACTTCGTGCTGGTCGAGCAGATCGGCGCGCCCGAGGTCAGCCTCGAGCGGCGCGGCACGCTGATGACCGGCGCCGACCGCTGCGACTTCCTCTACCGCTTCCGGCCAGGCGGGCGCTCGGGTTAGCAAAATTCACTACAAAGGCCTGGACAAACGGCCTTCAATAGTACACTGTAAAAGTATGATTTCGTCATGAACGTCAACCGGGCGTCTGCGCAAGGCGGCTCCCATCTGACGTTCCGGCCAGCCCCGCGGGGCTGGCCTTCTTTTTTGGGGCTGGCGCAGAAAACCGTTCCCCTCACGCTCCGGCTCAGAAGACCTTCACGCTGAAGTAGCGCTTCGGGTTGCTGCGGATGTCCCTCAGCAGCGCCTGCAGCTCGCCCACCGCGCCTCGCAGCTCGCTCGCCAGCCTGCGGTCATGGAGCAGCGCCCCCGCCACGCTGTCGAGGCTGTCGAGCCGCTTCACCGCCAGCGCCAGGCCGGCGGCGGTCTTGCTCAGGTCGCGGTAGAGCCGCGGGTCGTGGAGCGCGAGCCCGAGGGAGCCGCGTCGATCCCCGAGGCTCTTGCCGGCCGCCTCGAGCGCGCCGGCCGCGGCGAGGAGCCGCTGGTAGAGCGCCGGGCTCTCCGCGAGCTGTCGCAGCGTGCCCTGCGGAGAGCGCAGCTGCTCGAGCGCGATCGTCGCGGCGTCGAGGGCGCGGGTGGCGCTCTGGTAGAGGCCGGGGTCGTGCATCAGCTTGCCCGCGGTGCCCTGGCCGGTCTCGATGGTCCGCGCCAGCGCGTCGAGCCGGTCGGTGAAGCGCGCGGCGTGCGCCAGCGTGCTGCGGCTGGTCGCCAGCAGATCCTGGAGCCCGGGCGCTGCCTCGCCGGCGATGGTGTCACCGGGCCGCAGCGCGGGCGCGAGCGCGGTCCCCGGCTCGAGCTGCACCACCCGATCGCCGAGCAGCCCCGACGCGATCACGCTCGCCCGCGCGTCGCGGTGGAGGAAGCGGAGCGCGCCCGGGTCGAGCTCGAGGGTGAGGGTGGCGGCACGCGGCTCGAGCCGCACCTCGCGGACCGTGCCGACGCCGACCCCGAGCAGCCACACGGGCGCGCCGCGCCGGAGCCCGCGGACGTCCGGGAGCCGCACGTGGAGGGAGGCGGCTCGGGCGAACGCCTGCTGGATCACGCCCGAGAAGAAGACGGTGAAGAAGAGGATGAGCAGCGCGAGGGAGACCACCGCGCCCACCCTGAGCTTCGACCAGCGCAGCTCCCGCTTCAGATCGAAGAGCGCCAAGGGCTACCTCCGTCCCGCCTCGAGGCAGGTCTCCTCGAGGCAGGTCTCCTCGAGGCAGGTCTCCTCGAGGCAGGTCTCCTCGAGGCAGGTCTCCTCGAGGCAGGTCTCCTCGAGGTCGGCTGGCTCCGCGTCCGGCGCGCGGAGATAGGTGAGGAACGCTTGCACCTCGGGGGCGGCGGCCTCCAGCAGCTCGCGGCGCGAGCCGTCGAAGAGCAGCCGGCCGGCCCCGAGCATGAGGAAGCGATCCGCGATGGCGAGCGCGTCGTGGACCGCGTGGCTGACCATGACGAAGCCGCGCCCGACCTGGGCGAGCCGGAGGATCAGCCGCCGGATGGCCAGCGCGCTCACCGGATCGAGACCGCTCGTCGGCTCGTCGTAGAGGAACATGGCCGGGTCGCTGGCGGCGAGCGCGCGCGCGATCGCCACCCGGCGGTGCATGCCGCCGCTGAGCTCCTCGGGCATCAGGTGCAGCGCCGGCTCCAGGTCGACGAAGCGCAGCAGCTGCCGCACCCGGGCGTCCAGCGTCGCCTCGTCGAGGCGCTCGCGCTCGCGGAGCAGGAAGGCGACGTTCTCCTTGACGTCGAGCGAGTCGAAGAGCGCGCCCTCCTGGAAGACCAGCGTGAAGCGCGTCCGCACCTCGCGGAGCGCGGCCTCGTCGAGGTCGGCCAGGTCGACCCCGTCGACGCGGACGCGGCCGGCGTCGGGCCTGAGCAGCCCGAGGATGAGGCGCAGGATGGTGGTCTTGCCCTGGCCGCTGCCGCCGAAGACCGCGATCCGCTCGGCGGCGGCGAAGCGGAAGCTGACCCCGCGCAGCACCGGCCGCCCCGCGTAGGCGAAGCTCACCTCCTCGAACTCGATCACACCGAGTAGCCCGTCAGGTAGAGGAGCACCTTGGTCAGCACGAAGTCGGAGACGATGATCGCGATCACCGAGCGCACGAAGGCGCGCGTGGTGGCGTGCCGCAGCCCGGTGGCGCCGCCGCTCGTGGCGAGCCCCGCGTGGCAGCTGATGGCGGTGATCAGGAAGCCGAAGACGAAGGGCTTCAGCGCGCCGGCGAAGACGTAGCGGAAGGTGAGGACGTCCCTGATCGAGCGCCAGAAGGCGGTCGCGCTCTGGCCGACCACGGTGCGCACGATGTAGAGGCTGCCGAGCAGCGCGGCCGCGTCGCCGATCACGGTGAGCACCGGGAGCATGACCAGCGCGCTGAGCAGCCGCGGGGTGACCAGCTTCTTCACCGGGTCGACGCCGAAGACGCGCAGCGTGTCGACCTGGTGGCCGAGGACCATGGAGCCGAGCTCCGAGGCCATGCCCGCGCCGGCGCGGCCGGCGTAGACGAGCGCGACGAAGACCGGCCCCACCTCGCGGACGATGGAGATGCCGACCACCTTGCCGGTGTAGGCGTCGAGCCCGACCAGCCGCAGCTCGGCGGCGAGCTGCAGCGAGAGCGCCATCCCGATGAAGAGCGCGAGGAGGAGCACGATGAGGAGCGAGCCGGCGCCGTCGCGGTCCATCTGGGAGACCGCCTCGCCCCAGTAGCGCGGACGTCGCGCCACCCCGGCGAGCCCGTGCGCGGAGAGCAGGTAGAGGTCCTGGAGCGAGTCGATGGTCTCCCGCAGGCGCATCCCCACCACCCCTCCTCGCGCGGTCTGTCTCGCCACCGTGCCCGGTGAGCCCCACCGGACAGGCGCTCGGAGAGCAGGGAGCGTGCCAGGGCCGGAGAGCCGCACCTCCTCAGGGCCTGGTGCGTCTCCCGTACGGTCGGCCGCTCGCCGTGCCCTGGAGTCCTCCCCGCACCCGCGCTCTTTTTCATGCTCGCGCTCGTCGCCCTGCGGACGGCCGTGCGCACCGGCCCGCCCACTCGAGGCGGCAGCCTCGGACCGCCGCTGGCCACTCGCGCTGCCCGCGCCCGCTCACCAGCGCCACGCGGCAACCCCTCGTGACCACGGGCCCGGCGAGGCGAGCGGGGGTGGTCCACCCTTTGCTCTCTCCCGCGGTGACCCCTCGAGGGCAGGCTCTGGCGATGGTGCTCGTGGCTGAGCGCAGGAGCGGGAGGAGCCTACTCGATCGGCTTGACGCAGTTCGCGATGTCGAAGATCAGGTACTCGAGGATGCGGTCCTGCGGCGAGATCGCGCTCGAGCCGCAGTACTGCGGGAAGGCGGTGGGGAAGAGCTCTCCCTCGCGCCCCTCGGTGTGGTACGAGGTGTAGAGGATCTTGCCGCAGTTCTTGAAGTTGAAGGTCACGGTCAGCGGCCGCACGCCGCTGACCTTGCCGTCGTCCGACTTCACCGGGCCCTCGACCCAGAGCTTGGTGTCCTTGCTCACCGCGTGCATCATCACCCAGCCGCCGACGAAGTGCTGGATCAGCGCGGTGTTGTTCTGCACCGTGCCGGGGAACTGGCCGAGCCACTGCGCGAGCTCCGGCACCTTCAGCGCGGCCTGCACCTGCAGGCCGTTGGCGCCGAGGGCGGCGGCGTTGGCGGCCTCCGGCGCGGTCCCCCAGGGGCCCGGCTCGAAGTCGATGAAGGGCGAGAGCTCGGGCACCTGCTCGATCCAGTCGTAGGACCAGTCGGTGACGTAGAAGCGGCCGCCCGACTGGATGTAGTCGGCGATGTTCGCGCGCACCGCGGCCTTCTTCAGCTCGGCCTCGAAGGTGTTGTTGGTGCAGTTGAGGAAGATGATGTTGTACGTCTTCATCTTGTTGACGTCGTTGACCAGGCTCTGGAAGGTCGGCAGCGCGGTCGGCGACTTGTTGTCGGCGTTCTCGTAGAGCTCGATCGACTTGTCGTCGAGGCCGATCCGCCGCAGCACGCACTCCATCTTGTCGAAGTCACCGGTCCCGACCGCGATCTTCGGCACCGCGTCGGCCAGCTCGAACTCCTGGCTGCGCTTCGGCAGGCGCGTCTTGTCCGCCGGGACCTGCAGGCTGCCGCCCGCCGGCACGTCGATATAGACGAGGCGGCGGAAGCGGCCGTTCTGCAGCACCAGGGGCCGCTTGCCGGGACAGACGGCCTTGAGGGTGAACTGTCCATTGTATGCCGAGGTCGTGGTCCACCAGCTCGAGGTCCCCGCCATGGTGGCGCAGACCTCGCAGGTCACCGCCGGCGGGAAGAGCTCGGGGACCTGGGAGGGGATGAAGACCGTCGCGCCGGGCACCGGGTCGGTCTGGTTCGGCGCCAGCACGGTGCCGGTCACCGTCACCTCCTGGCCAGGGCAGCTCGGGCGGCCGGGCGTGATGTTGTTGTTCTCCAGCCCGGGCGTCACCCCGCTGTCGTCGACGCCGACCGGGGCGTCGCCGCCGACGAAGGAGTCACCACCACAGGCCGCGAGCGACGCGAGGGCGAGCAGGGTCAGAGTGCGCATGAGATCTCCATTCGCGAACCTGATGCTCGGCGACCGCGGCGTCGCCTCGCCTGAAAACCTGGGCCGCGGCTGCATCTTCGCTCTCCGCGATCCATCCCGTCAACGGCCGCTGCCGGCGCGAGATTCCCGGGATCTCGCAGCGTTGGCCGCCAGCCGGGTTGACCGGGCGCTCGCCGGGGTCCTAGAATCGGGCGCTTGCGTTCCACACCAGCGGTCGGAGGAGCCATGAGCAGGCCGGGCGAGCCGCCGAGGCCAGGGAGCGAGGGTGAGGTGGAGCCGCTCCGGTCCGAGGCGCAGCTGCGCGAGAGCGAGGCGCGCTTCCGCCGCCTCTTCGATCAGTCCCCCATCGGCGTCGGGATGGTCACGCTCGACTTCCGCTTCGTCCGGGTCAACGAGGCGCTCTGCCGCTTCCTCGGCTACCGCGAGGAGGAGCTCCTCGGGCGCACCTTCGTCGAGATCACCCACCCGGACAACCTCGCCGAGAACCGGGAGCAGGTCGGCCGCCTGGCTCGCGGCGAGATCGAGCAGTACGCGACCGACAAGCGCTACCTGCGCAAGGACGGGAGCGCCGTCTGGGGGCACCTCTCGCTCTCGCTGGTGCGGGACGGCAAGACCCCGCTCTACTTCGTGCCGATGATCGAGGACATCAGCGAGCGCCGCCGCGCCGAGGAGGAGCTGCGGCTGAAGACCGAGGAGATGGAGCGCTACTTCACCCTCGCGCTCGACCTCCTCTGCATCGCCGACACCGACGGACACTTCCGGCGACTGAACCCGCTCTGGGAGACGACCCTCGGCTTCGAGCTGGGAGAGCTCGTCGGCGCCCGCTTCCTCGACCTGGTCCACCCCGACGACCTCGCCGCCACGCGGGACGCGGTCGCCAAGCTGGCGCGCGGCGAGCTGGTCTTCAACTTCACCAACCGCTACCGCTGCAAGGACGGGGCGTACCGCTGGATCGAGTGGCGAGCGGCGCCGTACGCCGAGAAGCTCATCTACGCCGTGGCGCGGGACATCACCGAGCGGATCCGTCAGCAGGAGGAGCGGGAGCGCCTCGAGGAGCAGCTCCGGCAGTCGCAGCGGCTGGAGTCGATCGGCCGGCTCGCCGGCGGCGTCGCTCACGACTTCAACAACCTCCTCACCGGCATCACCGGCAACATCTCGCTCGCGCTCCTCGACCTCCGCCCGGAGGATCCGCTCCACGCGACGCTGATCGAGATCAACAAGGCCGCGGAGAGCGCCGCCGGCCTCACCCGCCAGCTCCTCGCCTTCTCGCGCAAGCAGCTCGTCGCCCCGCGGGTGATCGACCCGAACGAGCTGATCGGGCAGATGCAGAAGATGCTGGTCCGCCTGATCGGCGAGGACATCGAGCTGCGCACCGTGCTGCAGCGCTCGGTCGGGCGTGTGCGCATCGACCCCGGACAGCTCGAGCAGGTGCTCGTCAACCTGGCGGTGAACGCGCGCGACGCCATGCCGGACGGCGGGGTGCTGCGCCTCGAGACCGCCGACGTCCGGCTCGACGAGGCGGCCTGCCAGGCCCACCCCGCCCTGACCCCCGGCGAGCACGTCGTCATCACGGTCGCCGACACCGGCAGCGGGATCAGCGACGAGGTTCGCCAGCACATCTTCGAGCCCTTCTTCACCACCAAGCCGAAGGAGAAGGGGACCGGGCTCGGCCTGGCGACGGTCTACGGCGCGATCAAGCAGGCAGGCGGCGCGATCGAGCTGTGCCCGGCCTCCGGGCGCGGCACCACCTTCCGACTCTACCTGCCGCGGGTGAACGAGCAGGCCGAGCCGCTGACGCGGCCGGGCGCCACCTCGACGCTGCCGACCGGAAGCGAGACCATCCTCCTCGTCGAGGATGAGCCGATCGTGAAGGAGCTCGCCCGCCGGCTGCTCGACCGGCTCGGCTACAAGGTGCTCTCCTACCTGAACGCCGGCGAGGCGCTGCTCGCGGCGCGGCGCTACGAGGGCGAGATCCACCTGCTGCTCACCGACGTGGTGATGCCGGGGATGAACGGCAAGGCGATGGCCGAGGAGCTGCTCGCGCTGCGCCCGGGCGTGCGGGTGCTCTTCACCTCGGGCTACACCGAGGAGGTGATCGCCCAGCACGGCGTCCTGGACGAGGGGATCCACTTCATCGGCAAGCCCTACTCGCCGCAGCAGCTCGCGCTCAAGCTGCGCGAGGTGCTCGGCCCCCGGCGTACCTGACCCGGGATCGAGCTAAATCACCGGCCACGATTCTCGAACAGTCACCCACGAATCGTGACCGGTGATCTAGCGCAGCGTCGACGCCGGCCAGAGCCACTCGCTGGCGCCCTCGCGGCCCTCCACGCGGGCGTGCAGGCCAGCGCCGTCGAGCCAGTAGAGGATCCGCCGCGGGTGATCGTGAGCCGGGTTCTCGAAGACGGCGCGCCGCGGGCGGCTCTCCACCAGGCGGAAGGCGGTCGGCGCTCCGCCGCGGGGCTGGGCGACGTAGTGGATGCCGTCAGCGCGGCGCTCGATGCGGAGGTACTCGAAGAAGGTCCCGCGCGGCGAGACATCGCGGTGCATCCCGAGCATCAGCCCGCCCGCCGGGAGCGCCCAGTGCTCCTCCATGCGCGCGCCCTCGGCCTCGCCGGCCCAGCTCCCTGCCAGCCAGGCGAGGTGCGCGAGGGCGGGGTCGAGGTCCCGTCGCGCGGGGTGTGGGTCCTCGCGTCCCTGCGGGACGCTCCGGCACGAGGCCGTCACGCCGGCCGCGCCGAGGCTGGCCGCGACGAGCAGCGCACGCCACGCGCGCATGCTCAGCCCCGCCCCACGGAGAAGGCCTCGGCGAGCCGCTCGCCCACGCCGAAGTAGGCCTCCTCCCCGGCGGCGTAGAGGATCGGACGCACCCGCTCGAGCAGCGGCACCCCACGCTCGCCGAGGACGGCCTCCTCGGCCTTCACGTCGAGGATCTCGCCGACGAACATCGTGTGCAGCCCGAGCTCCGCCGTGTGGACCAGCCGGCACTCGAGGACCACCGGCGCCTCGGCCACGTAGGGGGCCTCGACCAGCTCGCTGCGGACCGGCGTCAGCCCGGTCGCCTGGAATTTGTCCTCGTCGCGCCCCGAGGTGAGCCCGGCGTGATCCGCGGCGCGCACCTGGTCCTGCGAGGGGACGCTGAGGGTGAAGGCGCGGCCGCGGACGATGGCCCCGTGCGAGTAGGTCGCCTTGCGCAGCGAGACCGAGACGCAGGGCGGGCGGCTGCAGCAGATCCCCGCCCACGCCGCGGTCATCAGGTTCGGGCGTCCGGCCTCGTCGTAGGTCCCGACGAGGAGGACGGGGTTCGGGTAGAGGAGCGCCTTGGCCCCGAGCGAGCGCTTCATGGTGGGCTCCTGCCGTCGACGAGGCGGCGTGGGGCGCCGCGGGAGTCAGTGGTAGAAGAGAAGAATGCTTGACGAAAGAAGTTGGGGACGCCTCGAATTTCGACTTGGGGGTCAAAACACACTGGAGGTCGTCCCCATGAAGAAGCATGCCTATCGCGCCAGGAATATCAATCAGTTTTCTTTTGAGAAGCTGCAGGGCAAGCTGAGGGGAGAGCGGATCATCG
>JAKLHH010000909.1 GCA_022710245.1 Myxococcota bacterium | reverse complement strand
GGCGACCGGCCTCGTGCGCCGCGACCCGCGCCTCCAGCCGGCGCGCGATGGCGTCGGAGGGCTCGAGCTCGAGGCTGCGGCTCACGCTGCGGCGCGCGGAGGCGAGGTCCCCCGCCAGGAGCTCGGCGACGGCGCGGTTGCACCAGAGCGTCGCGTCCTGGGGGTGAGCCTCGGTCACCTCGCCGCTGATCGCGCGCGCCTCGTCGACCTCACCGGCGCGCAGCAGCGCCAGCGCGAGCTCGCGCGCGATCTCGAGCTGCCCGCGGTGCGCGGTCCACGCCGCACGGAACGTGCGGAGCGCCGCCTCGCGCTCGCCGAGCGCGGCGCGTGCCATGGCCATCAGCCAGGCCGCCTGCCAGTGCTCCGGCGCGAGCTGGTAGTGCCGCTCGAGGTCGGCCACCGCCTGGCTCACCGCGGTGCGCTCCGCCGGCGTCTCGATCGCCCGCGCCGGCCGGTCCATCAGCTCGAGGTACGGATCGACGACCGCCGCGGCCGCGTCGTAGAGATCGTGCCGCTCGTCGATGTAGCGGCGCAGCTCGCGCGCGCGCGCGCGATCCTGCTCGTCGATCTCGGGCAGGGCCAGGCAGGCCTCCACGCTCCGCGTCGCCCGCTGGAACGCGCGGTCCTCGATGGCGAGCTCGGCGAGCGTGAGCTGAGCGCGCGCCAGGTGCGCCGTGAGCTCCGGCGAGGGCGTCTCGGCGCAGGCGGCCACGCCCTCCTCGTACTGCTCGCGCATGCGCTCGCGCAGGCGGCGGCGGCCGAGCGGCTCTCCGTCCCGGACGGCGTGGAGCCGGCTCCGCGTCGCCTCCGCGAGGTTGAGGTGCCCCGGGGCGTAGCCCGGCCAGTCCCAGATCACTCGAGTGAACCACCACTCGGCGTCGGCGAAGCGGCCCTGTCGCCCGAGCCGCACGCCCTCGTCCATGAAGGAGGTGATCTGCGCGGGGATCATGCGGCGCGGATAGCGGCAGGCCGAGCAGCCGGGGCAGATCCAGCCGTCGACGGAGACCGGCGCGTCCCGCCAGACGGCGGGGTCGCCGAGCGGGCCGCCGCTGGTGATCAGCGCCTCCTGCATCGCGCGGCCGCAGCCCTCGCAGGGCCGCGGCGGCTCCTCGGAGAAGTTCGGCGCGGCGGGCCTGCGTAGCTGCGAGGCGGCCTCGGCCCGACGCAGGACGAACATGCCGTCGCGGACGAGCACCTCCTCGTTGCGGCCGAGCAGACGATCGAGCCAGCCCATGCGCGCCCTCCAGCACTGGGGCAGGGCCGATGGTACGACCGTTCGATCAGCGCGTGAAGCGGGGACGCACGCCGAGCTCGGGTCAGCGCGCGAGGAGCCGGACCGCCGCCCGCGCGAGCTCGGCGATCAGCGCCTCGCGTCGCGCCTCGTCCTCCGGGGAGTCGGCGACGAAGACGGCGATCGCGAGGTGGCGCCCGTCGGGCAGGGTGACGATGCCGAGGTCGTTGGTGGCGGCGGTGATCCCGGCGCGCATGCCCGAGGTGCCGGTCTTGTGCGCGAGCGAGGCGCCGGGAGGGAGCCCCGCCCGCAGGCGGCGGAGGCCGGTGCGAGTCACCGTCATCAGCTCGAGGAGCAGGCGCTGGCTCGGCGCCGAGAGCCCGCGCCGCTGGTGCAGCGCGCGCAGCAGCTCGAGCGCGCCCCTCGGCGTGGCCGAGTTGCGGTACTGCACCGCCCAGTCCCCGACGATCGCCTGCTCGGTGTCGGCCACCTCGACCCCACGCACGCCGAGCCGGGCGAGGTACGCCTGCACGGCGGCGGGGCCGCCGAGGAGGCGCAGCAGCACGTCGCTTGCGGAGCCATCGCTCTCGGCGACGGCGAGGCGGAGCAGCTCGCGCAGGGAGACCTCGGCGCCCTGCGGATGCGCGTCGCGCAGCGGGCTGTGGCCCTGTGGCGGGATCAGGTCGGCGGGCGTCACCGCGATCCGCGCCTCGAGCCGGAGCGCGCCGCGGTCCACGGCGGCCAGCACGGCCATGGCGATGGGGAGCTTGTAGACGCTCTGCATCGGGAAGCGCTCGGCCTCGCGCAGCGCCAGGCCGGGCCCGCCCTCGAGGAGCGCGCAGGCCGCACCGACGCGGCCGCGGAGCGAGCGGGCCAGCTCGCCGAGGGCAGCAGGGCCCAGGTGGTCGCTGCCCCGGCTCGGTGCGCAGGAGGTCAGCCCGGACAGGAGCAGCAGGAGCAGGAGCTGGCACCGCATGGCCGCCATCGTACCCCGGCGCGGTGCCTCGGACCAGCGAGGGCCGTGGCGGCCAGGCGTGGTCCTCCCACCCGCGACACCGCTGTAGGCCAGTCCACCCGCGCGGGGACCTTCAAGAACGCCCCCATCCCGCCGATGAAAGAGGAAGCGTGCGTGTGCTCAGGCTGAGAGAGGTCTCCCTCGGGGTCCTCGGGTTGATCGTGGCGGGCGGACTCGCTCGGGCCGAGGAGCGGAGCTTTCACTTCGATCTCCAGTCGTTCCACGCTGGCTCCTCCTCGGGAGGGCTCCTCACGCTGGAGGGGACCGAGATCGGCAGCCACCTGCGCCCGCGCGGCGCCCTGCAGATCTCCTACCTCCACAACCCGCTCGTCTACGTGGGCCTCAACAACACCGACCTGGAGAAGGTCCGCTCCCGCGTCAACGCCGAGGTGGTCCTCGGGATCGGCGGCTGGAACCGCGTCGAGCTCGACGTGGCGCTGCCCGTGGTCCTCTACCAGGAGGGGAGCGACGACGTCGGCGGCGCCGCGCCGGCACGCGCGGGGCTCGGCGATATGCGGCTGCTCCCCAAGGTGCGCATCTTCGGCCACGGCCTCGGCGGCCTCTCGCTCTCGCTGATCGCCGGCGTGCGCCTCCCCACCGCGAAGGAGGACAGCCTGGCCGGGGGAGGGATCGCGTTCGAGCCGAGCGCGGTGCTCGGCTGGCGGCGCGGCCGCCTCTCGCTGCACGCGCAGCTCGGCTACCGGCTGCAGCAGGAGCGGCACCTCTACAACCTCGAGGTTGATGACCAGATCCTGGTCGGGGCGGGGGCGAACGTGCGCTTCGGCCCCTTCGCCGCGCTCGGCGAGCTCACGGTGGCCACCGCGGCGGCCGCGCCCTTCACCGACAAGCAGCGCACGCCGGTCCTCGCGCTCGGCGGGCTCCGCTACACGCGGCGCGGGCTCAGCGTCACCGTCGGCGGCGGGCCGGGACTGGTCCCGGGTTACGGCTCGCCCACGGTGCAGGTGATGGCGGGGATCGGCTACGCCCCCTGGGGCGTCGACTCGGACGGCGACGGGATCCCCGACGACCGCGACCTCTGCCCGCTGGAGCCGGAGGACAGGGACGGCTTCCAGGACGACGACGGCTGCCCCGACCCCGACAACGACGGCGACGGCGTCCCCGACAAGCTCGACCGCTGCCCCGACGAGCCGGAGGACAAGGACGGCTTCCAGGACGGCGACGGCTGCCCCGACCTCGACAACGACAAGGACGGCGTCCCGGACACCAAGGACAAGTGTCCGATGGAGCCTGAGGACAAGGACGGCTTCGAGGACGACGACGGCTGCCCGGACCCCGACAACGATCGCGACGGCATCCTCGACAAGGACGACAAGTGCCCGAACGAGCCGGAGACGGTCAACGGCATCGAGGACGACGACGGCTGTCCGGAGCCTGACCGCGACAAGGACGGCATCCTCGACAAGGACGACAAGTGCCCGGACCAGCCTGAGGACAAGAACGGCATCGAGGACGACGACGGCTGCCCGGACGATCGCGACGGCGACAAGATCCCCGACTCGAAGGACCAGTGCCCCGACGAGCCGGAGACCGTGAACGGCCACCAGGACGAGGACGGCTGCCCCGACGAGGTGAAGCCGCGCGTCGAGCTCAGGGACGATGTCCTCTGGACCTCCGAGGCCATCTACTTCGACCGGGGCAAGTGGAACATCCGCGCGCGCTTCCGCCCGATGCTGCAGAAGGTCGCCGACGCGATCAAGGCGAGCAAGAAGCTCCACGTGGTCTATGTCGAGGGCCACGCCGACGGGGCCGGGACCGAGGCGTACAACCAGTGGCTGAGCTTCTACCGCGCGGAGGAGGTGCTCCTGCT
>JAKLHH010000908.1 GCA_022710245.1 Myxococcota bacterium | reverse complement strand
CCGCTCAAGGACGGCCCGCTCAAGGACGGCCCGCTCAAGGACGGCCCAACCGGTCCCGTGGGCTCCTGCAGCGCCGAGAAGTGGTGCTGGATCGCTCCGCTCCCCGAGGGCAACCCGCTCTACGGCGTGTGGGGCGCGAGCGCCAGCGACGTCTGGGCGGTGGGCGGCTCGGGGGTGATTCACCACTTCGACGGCGCGACCTGGAGCATCGTCCCCAGCGGCACCACGGCTGTCCTCGACGGGGTCTCGGGCAGCGGGCCCGCGGACGTCTGGGCCGTCGGCTCCGGGGGCGCGATCGTGCACTACGACGGCAAGAGCTGGGGACCGGTCGCCAGCAACACCACGGCGAACCTGTGGAGCGTCTGGGCGGGCGGGCCCGCGATCGCCTGGGCCGTGGGATCCTACGGTACCATCGTGGGCTACGACGGGTCGAAGTGGAGCCCGGTCGCCAGCGGCACCACCGACGATCTGGTCCACGTGCACGGCACCAGCCCGACAGATGTCTGGACGGTGGGCGGCGCCTCGGGCAGCCCGAGCACCATCCTGCACTGGACCGGCAGCGGCTGGAAGAAGACGCCGTCCGGCACCTCGGGGTCCCTCAGCGGCGTCTGGGCCACCAGCTCCACCGCGGCCTGGGCCGTGGGCGGCGAGGTGGTGCGCTGGGACGGCAGCAACTGGAAGGGGATGGCCGGGAGCCCCGCCGGGATCGCGGGCTGGGGGAGCGGACCGACGGACGCCTGGGTCGCCTCGAACACGGGCGTCCTCCACCACTTTGACGGGACGACGTGGACGAGCACGCAGACCGCAGCCCGCTGGCTCGAGGGCCTGTGGGGGCCGTCCGCGGCGGACGTCTGGGCGGTGGGGAGCAACCGCACGATCCTTCGCTGGACGGGCTCGGCCTGGTCGCTCAAGCAGGGGGGCGTGACCTACGACCTGCGAGACGGCTGGCGCAGCCCCTCGGGCACCCTCTTCGCGGTGGGCACGGGCGGCACCATCCTGCGCACCCCGGGGGCCGGGCCGATCGCGATGCCGAGCGGGACGACGGCGGACCTGGAAGGCGTCTGGGGCACCAGCGACAGCAACCTCTGGGTCGTGGGCGACGGCGGACTGATCCGGCGCTGGGACGGCCTCGCGTGGACCACGGCGGCGAGCGGGACGAGCATGGCCCTCTCCGGTGTGTGGGGCAGCAGCGCGACGGACGTCTGGGCCGTGGGCGAGGGCGGGACGACGCTCCACTTCGACGGGGCGAGCTGGAGCAAGGTCGCGAGCGGGACGACCGCGTTCCTGCACCGCGTGCACGGCAGCGGCCCCGCCGACGTCTGGGCTGTGGGCAACGGCGGCGTCGCGCTGCACTGGACCGGCGCCGGATGGAGCCTGGTGCCGAACAGCGATAAGGATCCCCTGCATGGAGTCTTCGCCCTCAGCCCGACCAGCGCCTGGGCGGTGGGAGAGAACACCACCCTGCTGCGCTGGGACGGCGCGAGCTGGGTCGGCGTCACCACCCCGGACTACAGGTGGCTGTACGGGATCTGGGGCAGCGGGCCGGGGGACATATGGGCGGTCGGCGACGGAGCGGTGTGGCACTACGATGGCAGCAGCTGGGCGCTCTCGGCGAGCGGCTCCTACAACAAGCTCTACGGCCTCGCCGGCGGTGGTCAGGAGGTCTGGGCGGTGGGCGAGGGCGGGACCATCCTCCGCCGGCGCCCCTGAGGCACCACCGCCTCCCGCTGATCGGGGTAGGCGTTGCCGAGCGCGTTGCCGAGCGCGTAGGTCGCCGCCAGCCCTGACTCCCCCGCGCTCGCGCGGCGCTGCTCGAGGAGATCGAGCGTCGCGGGCTCCGGCCGCTTGACGAAGGTGAGCTGGCTCAGCATGCGCGGGTAGGCCGGGTCCTGCGTCGCCTCCGGGGACCGCAGGATCTCACGGATGGCGCGCTGACCCTCGGGGTGCTCGACGGCGGCGAGCAGCGTCACGATGGCGCTGCGCCGGTCGCCCTTGCGCCCCGGCTCGCGGGAGAGCTCCACCAGCTCCGCGCACCGCTCCGGTGCCAGCTCGAGCAGCGCCGAGGCCGCGCCAGAGGAAGTCGCGCGGCAGCGCGCCCTGGCCGCGCAGCTGGTCGGCGACGCCCTCGACGGTGAGCCCGTTCGCGATCCGCGTCAGCACCTGGGTGCGCGCCTCGGGGCTCTCGGCGATCTCCGCGACCTGCTCCAGCGGGCGGGTCGCCAGCTCGCGCTGGATGCGGGCGAGCGCCTTCCCCAGCGCGTCCTCGCCGGTGGCGAACGGGCGGACGGAGAGCAGCCGGAGCTCCGTGCTGGTGGTCACCCCGACCAGCCGCTGGCCCGACCGGGTGAGGACGTCGAGGTGCTCCTTGCCCGCGAACGCCTCCAGGTGACCGGCGGCGGCGACCTGGATCTCGGCGAGCGCGTCGACGTTCTGGTCGAGCGCGGTCAGGTCGCCCGGCAGCGCCGCCAGCGACCGATAGCGGCCGCGGGTCTTCTGTAGCGTGCTGCGCCGGTGGTCGAGCTGGGTGACCAGGTAGCTCACCTGGCTCTCGCCGCGCTGGGTGCGCTCGAGCGCGGTCCAGCGCTGGCGCCCGCGCTGCAGCTCGAGCAGCGTCTCGCCGACCAGGGTGGAGATGGTCTGGCGGAAGAGGGGGGGCGCCCCGGCCGCGAAGCGAAGCCCGCGGACCCGACCGCTCTCGTCGACGGTGGCGAGCGCCTCGTGGCCGACCAGCGCCTGGCGGGCTGCGGACGCGGTCGGGAGCAGATCCTGCCCGAGCGCGCGGAACTCGTGGCGCGCCAGGTCGTCGAGGCGGAGCCCGATCACCTGGTGCCGGTCGCCGGCGCCATAGGCGCGCAGGTGCAGGGTGCCCGCCAGCTCGAAGCTGCCGGCGAAGAGTCCATCGGCAGCGCCCTGGCCAGCGCCGGTCCCCGGGGCGGCCGCGGCCTCGCCGCCGAGCTCGACGGTGTCGCTGGAGCGATAGCGGAGCGAGTAGACGTACTCGGTGCCGACGCGCCAGGCTGCCCCGTGCGGCAGCCCCTGCTCCGGCGAGGAGCTGGCGCGGCACCAGCGGACGAGGGCCGTGATGGAGAGAGCGAGCAGGGCGACCGCGGTCAGCAGCAGCGCCAGGCGGCGTGCGAGGACGCACTGCTTGCCCGTGGTCGGCGCGTCGTGCTTGGCGAAGGACATCGGCTTCTCCGTCGGTACTGCTTCAGCTTGTCGAAGTTGCTCCTGGAAGAGCTGGAAGCACTGGTCGACCACCTGGTCCATCACCTGCTGGCAGAGGGGGCTCAGGTGGAGCTTCGCGATCTCGGCCGCGACCACGTCCTCGCTCAGGCACTGGTCGAGGTGAGCTCGGGCGGGGTGGGGCAGCCGATCGGCGGCAGGACCGGGGTGGCGCCGAGGCCACCTGCCGCCGCGGCTCGCTCGCCCACCTCGTCCGTGTGTCTCATGCGTCTGCGCTCCTTCAGCAGGGCCGAACCCTCGTGTCTGACGCTGGGGGACGCGGAGATGGGTAGCGCGATCACCCGCAGTTGCTTCGCCGCCTTGCACGGCGGCCACCGTGCAATCCAGCGTCGGCGCGCGCAAGCCGACGTCGCATCCGGGCAAGGCTTCACCGCTTTGACCGCAAGTCTGCGGAACAAAAGGCGTGCAGCGTCGGCACGGGTCCTGCTTCTGAGATCCCCCGAGGAGGCAACACCGATGGCGAACGCGAGCATGCTCAGACGTCGGCTGGCCCTGTCCAGCGCGCGGACCCGCTACCTGATCGCCTGGTACCTCGAGACCCGCCAGCAGGCAGAGGCCGCCGGGTTCGTGGCGCGCCGTAGCCCGGAGGTGGATCAGCTCCTCGCCCTGCTGCTCGAGCAGGGGAGGGCCGAGCTGATGGCGCTCCTCATCGACACGCTGGAGCGGCACCACCGGCAGCACCGCGCCGGCGAGGCCACGCCGGCACCGGACGGGGCCGCCGCGACCGTCCACTCGCTCGAGGAGCTGGAGGACCGGATCGCGAGCTACGTCGACGCGCTGGGGCTGCTGCGCGCGCTGGTCGGCGGCGTCCCCTTCCACCGACTGCTGGCCGCCG
>JAKLHH010000907.1 GCA_022710245.1 Myxococcota bacterium | reverse complement strand
TCGCTGGCGAGCGCCTCGCGGACGCGGGCCCGCTCGCGCGGCCCGAGCGCGAGGTAAGCGCGCAGGGCCGGCTCCGGCTCGAGGGTGACCAGCGCGGCGAGGACCGGCGCGGTCCGCTCTTGCTCCTCGCGCTCGCGGAGCTCGGCCATGACGCGCTCGAGGGCGGGCCGGAGCGTGGAGGGGTCGCCGCCCTCGGCGAGCGCCTGCCGGAGGTGGTCGGCGGCCTCGGCGAGAGCGCCGCGCTCCATCGCGGCCTCGGCCAGGGACGCGAGCTCGCGCAGGCGGCGCTCGCGCTCCTCTCGCGCGCGGCGGGCGAGGAGGCGGCGCGCCGGCTCGCTCCCGGGGTGGCGGGCGAGGAGCTGTCGGGCCGCGTCCGCGGCGCGCGCCTCATCGCCTGCCGCGAGGAGCCTCTCGAGCTCCGCCTCCTCGGCGGCGCAGCGCCGGGCGCGACGGGCCGCGAGCTCTCGCTCGACGCGGAGCAGCTCGGGGCTCGGCCCCAGGCGCGCGGCGACGGCGAGCGAGCGCGCCGCGGCGTCCTCGTCGCCGGCGGCGAGCGCGGCCTCGGCGAGGAGCGCGTGGACGTCGACCGCGCGTGGGTCATCGATCCCCTGGACGAGCGCTTCGGCGCGCTCCGCGTCCCCGAGGCGTGCCGCGGCGAGCGCGAGGAGGCCCCTCGCGCGTGCGTCGCCGCGCGCGGCGGGCTCGAGCTCGTCCTCCAGCGCGAGCGCCTCCGCGTAGAGGCCGAGCTCGTCGACGAGGAGCGCGAGGAGCGGGAGCGCCGCCCCGAGCGCGCCGCGCGACTCGCCCAGCGCCAGGTGGAGGAGCCGCTGCGCCTCCTCGTAGTCGTAGGCGGCCGCGGCCGCGCGGCCCTGCTCGATCAGCGTGCGGGTGTCCGCGGGGGGATCCTCGTCATCGTCCGGGGCAGGGCGGGACCGGCGCGTCGCGTCCGGCAGGGGCGTGACGGGTGCGACGAGCTGCTCGTCGAGCCGGCGACGCACCCAGGCGCGGGCGTCCTCGTCGAGCGCGTCGATCCTCGCGTGGCAGGCGCTGCGCCGGGAGGGCCGGTGCTGAACGAGCGCCAGCTCGGGGTCACCCGCGTCGGGGAGGATCTCGAGCTCGTCGGGGAAGCTCCGGATCAGCAGGGACTGCAGGCGCTGCTTGAGCGCGTACCGCCGCGCTGCTTCGCCGGCCGGCAGCTGCCGATCGGTGGGGTTCACGCGGTTGATCAGCTCGGCGAGCTCGAGGGCGTCGACCCTCGCCTCACCGCGGAGCACCCGCTCGGGCTCGAGCTCCCGCGTCCCGCTGCGCCGCTGTCGGTTCCGTCCCATCCAGGCCCCCTGCGCCGCGCCGAGCATGCCGCGCCGGGGCGGGGAGGTAAAGGGGGATCGCGAGGCGGTGACGGGTTGGAGGGCGCGCCCTAGCCGGGATGCCGCTCTGCGAGCATCTGCGGGCGCACGCGGTTCTTCGTGTGCTTGTCGCCGAGGCCGAGGAGCTCGTAGACGCTTCCCCCGATGCCCGGCCGGATGATCTCGCCTTCCCTCTCGCGATCGAGAGCGCAGACGACGTAGGAGAACCGGTCCGCGATGCTCGGGTGGAACTCCCTGCGGAGCTTCTTCTTCGCGTCGACGTGCATCACCGGCGCCACGACGAACACCGGAACGGAGTGGCGGATCTTCCGGAGCGCCTCGATGAGGTTCGTGCGAACAACGCACGCCCCCGAGATGATCGACTTGACGATGACGACAGCAGCGACCCGGCCCTCTTCGAGTGGCTCCTCGTACTTCGAGATGATCGGCGCGGTGTCGCGGGCCGAGTCACGCTCGTTCCAGTAGCAGAAGACCTTCACCCGGCTTGGCGGCTGCAGCGCGCCGAGAACGCCGCGACCAAGGAAGTCGGCGTCCTCGACCGTGGTGATCAGGAGGACCTCGCCCTCGGCCGGCAGCTGCGTGCTGAGGTGGGCGCCGAGATCGGTGCCGAGCGCGTGCATCCACTCGCGATACGCCGAGGTCGCGTTGCTCTGGGCAGCCGCGAGGAGCTTCTCCATGCGCGCCTTCACCTCATCCGTCACCCAGGCTTCGTAGGCTCGGCCGGCTGTGTTCATGGACATGGGCGCACCTCGAGGAAGTCTTTCATCGTCTGGGGGCCTCTGGCAATCACATCCTTGACGAATCGCGCGAAACCCGGGGTGTCGCAGCGGGCGATCAGACCGGATTGGAGGGGCGCTCGGTAGCAGCACACACCCCCGGCGCAGTCGATCACAAGCCCTGGAATTCCGCCAAGTACCGCGCTGGCTTGAGCCCAGTCATCCGGCGTGATGCTCCAGGGTCTGGGTCTCGGGTAGGCGATGGGGAACCCACGGCGGCCTGCAGACTCGAGCAGATCTCCCGCCGCGAGTGGCTGCCATGGATCCCCAGCCGCGTGGTTGAGCTCCTTGAAGACCGATTCACGCCAGTTTGGGTCGCGAAGGGTTGGTGGGAGCAAGTCGTCGAGCGCGCCCGCCAGTCGAGGGATCGTCCATGGGTGGTGCTCCGGCACGCCGAGCGGGAAGCACTCGACCCGGGTGCATGAGGTGCTGAGCAGTGAGGACGGCATCTTTTCGAGGAGGCGCCCGCACTGGCCGTCGTCAGCGACCACAAGGACGAGCTGGATCGTGTGTGGGGGGATCTTGGACTTCAGAAGGAGCCTGTGCTGATCTCGGAACTCCCTGGTCAGCTTCTTGTCGTTCGCGGTCCAGGTCTCCGCCTCGGACACCTTGCACTGCGCGTACTCGGCCAGTCCAGGCCCAGTGACCACCACATCATCAACGGGACAGAGTGCCTCCATCTCGACGGTGACGGGCGACTCCGTGTGGACCAGCTCGGCGACGCGCAGCAGAGCGTAGCGCCGCTGGTGAACATACCCCCGCTGTCCAGAAGTGCCCCCTCTCTGCCGCGCCAGGAGCTTCTCGATCTTCTTCTTGGAGAAACCCGCGGCTTTCAGCTGTGCCTCGTCGAACGCCAAGCGACCCTCACCGCGTGCGCCGAGCCGATGATTACGCGAACCTGTCCTTGGCAGCAAGGTCAGTGACGAACGGCGCCAGGTGGCAGGTCTTCGGCGGTCCCGCGTGCCGGCCGCCGCTCACCGGACGAGCTTGTCCTCGCCGAGGTTGTACCAGAGCTCGCCGAGGTCGAAGTGTCTGCGCAGGCGCGAGAAGCCGCGTGTCTCGGGGAGCGGCGTGACCCGCACACCGCCGCCGTCCTGTCGGCTCAGCAGCAGCACGTTCGCGGGGTCGTCGACGTGGTTCAGCGTGATGGGGCTGTGGGTGGTCACGATGACCTGCGTGCGGCCCGCGGCCGCCAGCTCCTGCAGCATCCGCACGAAGCGGCCGAGGAGGTGCGGGTGCAGACTGTTCTCGATCTCGTCGAGGAGGAGCACGCTCGGGGTGCGTGGCAGCTCGTGCATCGCCGAGACCGCGAGCAGACGGAGGAGCCCGTCGCTCACCTGCCGCGCGCTGAACGTCCCCACGTCACCGTTCCAGCGCTCGCGGAGCTCGAGCGAGGTCCAGCCGTGGTCCTGCCGCCGCGGAAGCACCTCCTCGAGCCGCGGGTACTGGCGGCGCACCCGCGCGAACACGCGCTGAAACGCCGCCGCGTCGTGCTCTCTGAGGTGCACCAGGAACGGGGCCAGTGCCTCGCCGTGGTGCCCGACGGTTTTCTCGTCGCTGCGGGCCAGTGCGCGGAGCTTCAGCGGGTCGAGGAAGAAGTGGTGCACCGCGCGCGCCCAGGCAGCGACCTGGAGGAGGCCCGGGAAGCTCGTCTGGTCCTCCGCCTCCACCGCCGCCAGCCAGGAGGAGGCCAGCGTCTGCGTGATCGCCTGCTCGCTCCCTGTGGACTCGTCGCGCCGCTTCATCCGCCGGCCGTCGCGGGCCAGCAGCGCCTCGCGGTCGCGGGTCACGCTCTCCGCCGCCACGCCCGCGTGCCTCCTCGCGCCCAGCGTCACCGCCCACTCGTAGGCGCTGCGTCCGTCCGTGATCGCGGCGGCGAGCTCCATCCGCGAGGTGCTCGACCGGAGGTGGGGCAGGTCGGCGTACTCCCAGTCGCGCGAGGTCAG
>JAKLHH010000906.1 GCA_022710245.1 Myxococcota bacterium | reverse complement strand
ACCCGCAGCATCACCTCGCCGAACTCGCGCTCCCGCGGGCAGATGTCCGGGCGGGTCATCGCGCGCTTGACGGTCTCGGTGGTGTTGGCGGGGCCGGGGTTGAGGAGGATCATCGGGAACCTTCCATCGTGAGGAGCCGCGGGTAGAAGCTCTCGCGGGCGAGCGCGTACTCGGCCGGGCTGTCGACCTCCATGAAGGGCAGCTCGGCCTCCTCGAAGATCACGCAGCGCATGCGCCCGAGGAGCATCAGCCGCTGGGTCAGCTCCTCGTGCTCGGTGGCGCGGCGGGCCGGGCCGAAGCCGCGGTGGCGTAGGCTGCCGGCGGGCGCGTCGGGGTCGCCGAGCATCCAGCGGATGGTCTCGCGCGCGAGCTCGTGGTCGGCGGGCGCCAGCTTGACGATGCCGACCGCCTCGCCGAGGCAAGGCGCGCCGGCGACGAGCGACGGGGTGAGGCCCTTGCCGAGGAAGAGCGGGCGCTCGGGCTCGCCCCAGGCGAGGACCTGCTCGTCGTCGCGGTCGCGACGCGCGCAGACGAGGAGCGAGCTCGCCTCGGGGGCGCGGAGCAGGCGCGCGAGCACCTCGCGGTGGTAGAGGATGTCCGCGTCCATCAGCAGCGTCTGCGTGCGGCCGTCGAGGACGCCGAGGCCGGCGCGGACCGCGCGGTGGAAGCTGTCGAGGCTCCCCGAGGCCGGGCTGTCGGCGTCGGGGTTCACCACCGTCTGCACGCCCTGACCCCAGAGGGCCAGCGCCGCCTCGATCTGCTCGCGCAGGTAGCCGACGACGACCACGATCTGCTCGACGCCGGCCTCGCGCAGCAGCTCCACCTGGCGGCGGAGGAAGCTCGTCTCCTCGGAGGAGCCCGGCGCGCGCGGCCCGACGGGCAGGAGCGCCTTGGGGATCTCGCCGGTGCGCTCCGCGAGCCGCGAGCCGCGGCCCGCGGCGAGGATCACGGCCAGGTACGGCTTGCTGGCCGCGGCGCTCACTGGCCACCTCGCAGGTACGCGCAGAAGCGGAGCCAGCCCTCGCGCGGCCTGAGCTTCGGGCGGCCGAGGTCCTTGCGCGAGCCGGTGCCGATCACCAGCCGGAGCAGCGTGGGGCCGGGCAGCGCCAGCTGCCGCTCGAGGGCCGGCGCGAGCTCCTCCGGCGCCGCCACCGTCTCGGCGGCGCGATAGCCGCAAGCGAGCGCGAGGGTGGCGAAGTCCACCGTCGGCGAGGAGGTCGGCTGGCAGCCGGTCGACTCGTAGGCGGCGTTGTCGAAGACCAGGTGGCGCAGGTTCGCCGGCGCGGCGTGGCCGATGGTGGCCAGGCTGCCGAGCTTCATCAGCAGCGCGCCGTCGCCGTCGAGGACCAGGACCTGGCGCGAGGGGAGGCCGCGGGCGACGCCGAGCCCGAAGCCGGCCGCGCAGCCCATCGAGCCCACCATGTAGAAGCGGTTCCGCCGGGCGTGGTCGCGGTCATCGAGCTCGTAGAGCTCGCGCGAGAGCTTGCCGGTCGTGCTGATCACCGCCGGGGCCGCGCCCGCCTCGAGGCCGCGGTTGAAGAGCGGCAGGAGCGCGTCGAGCGCGGCCTCGCGGGTCGCCTGCGGGCGGAAGCTGGCTGCGGAGGGCGCCGGGCTGACCGGACCGCTCCGCGCCTGCCACTCGCGAGGCGGCACCTTCGGGCCGCCCTCGAGGGAGTCGCGCGGCACGACCCAGGCCGCCGGCACGCCGTCGGCGAGCGCCGCGGCGAGCTCGCCCTCGAAGCGCTCCGGGTCGAGCCGCGCGGTGCGCAGCGAGACCAGGCGCGCGAGCTCCTCGGTGATCCTCCCCATCAGCTCGTGCTGCGGCTCGTCGGGCTTGCCTGGCCCGCCGCGGTGCGAGACCAGGAGCATGACCGGGATCTGGTAGCTGTAGAGGAGCGAGGTGATCGGGTTCACCGCGTTCCCCAGCCCCGAGTTCTGCATCAGCGCGAAGGCGGGACGCCCGGCGGCGGTGAGCCCGGCCGCGATGGCGACCGCCTCGCCCTCGCTGGTCGCCGCCAGGTAGTCGAGCTCCGGGTCGACGGTCATCGAGTTGACGAGCGGGGTGAAGTCCGAGCAGGGGACGCCCGCGCCGGAGCGGAGGCCCTGGCGCTTGAGTGCGTCGACGAAGGCGGCGATCTGCATGCTCCGGCTCCTCCCTCAGCCCTCGACGGGCTCCTCGGCAGCGGCGCGCAGGTCGCCGAGCTGGTCGACGTCGCGCCAGTGGCCCCAGCTGTGGACCACAGTGATGGTCTCGCCGCTCCGCGCGAGGAGGTTCAAGAGCTGCGGCAGGCTCCCCTCGCGCAGCAGCTGGGGGTCGTCCTCGGCGAGTCGGTCGAGGAGCTGGGCGAGCTTCGCCGTCTTCGGCGCCCTCAGCGCGAGGAGCCCGATCCACTCGCCGCTCGCGCTCTCCGGCGGCACCGCGCTCCCGATCTCCTTCAGCCTGCAGGCCACGTCGCCGAAGGGCCGCTCGCAGCCGTCGGTGACCACCAGGTCCGGGGCCTTGTCGGCGCGGCGGCGCAGCGCGCGCGCGGCGTCGACGGCGATCTTGATCTCGCCCGGGTGCGAGAGGAGGTTCTGCAGGATGAAGTCGTCGAAGAGGATGTCGCCGTAGGCGATGACCAGGTCGCCGGCGAGGAACTCGCGCGCCGCGTGGAGCGACCAGAGCTCGCCCGTCTCCGCGTGCTCGTCGTTGTCGAAGGTCTGGAGGCCCGCGAGGTCCACCGCCTCCTTGCAGTAGCCGCGGACCACGGCGAGCTCACGGATCCCCTGGCGCCGGAACGCCTCCACCTGGTGGCCGAGGATCGGCTTGCCGCTCACGTAGAGCATCGCCTTCGGCTTCTTCGCCACCAGCTCGCCGAAGTTCCCCTTCGAGGCGGCGAGGACGAGCGCGCGGCTGCCGGTCACGCTGGTCGGCAGGTAGCGCTGCTCCGACTGCTTCAGCTCCTGCGCGTTCTGCAGGCGGAAGATCTCCTCGACGGGCGCGATCTCGCGCTCGATCGACATCAGGTCGCGGCTCTCGCGGAGCCGGCCCAGGTTCCGCTGCAGCGCGGAGATCACCGTGCGCACGGCCTGGTTGGCGAAGATGAAGTTGCTGACGCCCCTCGCGGCGAGCTCGGCGAGCGGCACGGACGGGTACTTGGTCGGCACGATGACGACCGGGACCGGCACCCTCCAGTGCTCCATGAAGGCGAGGATCTCGTCGGCGTCCTTGCGCTTGCTGTGGACCAGGATCGCGTCGGCGCCGCTCTCGGCGTAGGCGGTGGCGCGGAGCAGCGCCTCCTCCAGCCCCCAGCCGGCGATGAAGGCCTCGGTGCGCGCGACGACGACGAAGTCCGGGTCGCGCTGCGTGTCCTTGGCCGCGCGGAGCTTGCCGCAGAACTCGTCCACGGCGGCGAGCGGCTGGCGCTCTCCGTCGATGAAGCTGTTCGTCTTGGGGAAGAGCTTGTCCTCCAGGCAGACCCCGGCGACCTCGCGCTGCTCGAGCTTGGCGACCAGCCGGCGCACGTTGTTGAAGTTGCCGTAGCCGGTGTCCCCGTCGAGGAGGATGGGCAGGCGGCTCGCGTCGCACATGAACTCGAGGACCTCGAGCACCTGCGTCCAGCTCGCCTCGTTGTTGTCGCGGACGCCGAGCGCCGCCGAGATGGCCAGCCCGCTCGCCCACAGCGCCTCGAAGCCTGCCTCCTCCACGAGCTTGGCCGAGAGGCCGTCGTGGGCCTCCATCAGCACCGTCACCTCGGGCGAGGTGAGGAGCTGCCTCAGTCGGGCCGCCCGGGAACGAGCAGCGACTCCGCCGGGAGCTGCCGCGTCTGCCCGCGCCGAAACACCGCGATCAGGAGAAAGCCGATGCCGATCCACAGGAGCTCCTTGAAGCGTTTCACCAGCACGAAGATGCCGGCCGCCCCCGAGGGCAAGCGGTAGAGCTTGAAGAGCGCGATGAAGCTCGCGTCCTGACCGCCGATCCCGGAGGGGACGAGGAAGAAGATGAGCCTGAACATCGAGCCGACCGACTCGATGGCGAAGGCCGTGCGCAGCGAGGGCGAAAGGCCCAGGCAGGAGAGGAGGATGTAGCTCTCCCCGGCGGAGACAACCC
>JAKLHH010000905.1 GCA_022710245.1 Myxococcota bacterium | reverse complement strand
ATCCTGGGCCGCGAGCTGGAGATCCTCGAGTCCAAGGAGGAGCGGGTCGACGCGCTGTACCGGCTCGCCGAGATCCACCGTGTCCGCCTGGGCAAGCCCACCGAGGCGCTCGATCTGTACGCGCGCGTCCTCGAGCTCGACGCGGTCCACCGCGGCACGGTGCAGGCGCTCGAGGGCTACCTGGTCGAGGTGGGGCCCAACCAGCCCCGCGTCGCGCGGCTGCTGCTGCCGTTCTACGAGCGGACCGAGGACTGGGCGCGGCTGGCGCGGGTCATCGAGATCCTCCTCTCCGTCGAGGAGGCCCGCGAGGCCAGGCTGGGGTTCACCAAGCGGCTGATGGGCCTGCGCTCGCGCCGCCTCGACGATCTGCCCGGCGCCTTCGACGCCGGCGCCGCGCTCCTCGGGCTCGACCCCGAGGACGCGGAGGTCCGTCGCGAGCTCTCGGGGCTCGCCGAGCGCCTGGGCCGGATGGAGGAGCTCTCCCGGCTCCTCACGGCCGCGCTCCAGCAGCTCGCTGGCGCCTCGCCCCTCACCGAGCGTCAGCTCTGCTGGGAGCTGGCGGTGATCCTCGACGAGCGGCTCGGGCGCCCGGAGGAGGCGGAGGCGCACCTGCGCCGCGTGGTCGCCCTCGACCCGGAGCAGCGCGACGCGTTCGACATGCTTGAGCGGATCCTGCGCGACGCGGCCAAGTGGACCGAGCTGCGCGACCTGCTCGAGCAGCGCAAGGAGCTCGCCGCGGCGCCGGCCGTGCGGCGCGACGTGCTGCTGCAGATCAGCGCGCTCAA
Organism: Myxococcota bacterium; assembly: GCA_022710245.1. The sequence goes on along the minus strand of JAKLHH010000905.1, from coordinate 3,315 downwards.
CGAGGACGTGCTCGGCGACGCCCCGGCGGCGATCCGCGCCTACGAGGAGATCCTGGCCATCGAGCACGACCACGCCCTCTCGCTGCGAGCCCTCGAGCGCCACTACGCGGCCGCCGAGCGCTGGCAGGACCTGATCGCGCTGCTGCGGCGCGAGATGGACTTCGTCGGCGACGACGAGGGGCTCAATGACCTGAAGCTGCGGCAAGGCGAGCTCCTCGCCGCCCACCTGGGTGACCCGGTGGCGGCGGTCGACCTCCTCGAGGAGGTGGTCGCGCTCGACCCCAACCTGCAGCCGGCCGTCGATCTGCTGGAGAGCCTGAAGGAGAACACGGAGCTCCGGCGTCGCGTGACCGAGATCCTGGAGCCCGTCTACCAGCGCCGCGAGAACTGGGCCGACCTGGTGCGCATCCTCCTGGTGCGGAGACGCCTCAGCGAGGACCGCTTCGAGGCGGTGGAGCTGCTGCGGAGGGCCGCGGGCATCTACGAGCGCGAGCTCTCTGACCGCGCGAGCGCCTTCGCCAGCTTCCGCGAGGCCCTGCTCCTCGAGCCCGGCACGCCGGAGATCCAGGACGCGGTGGCGCGGCTCGGGGCCGAGCTCGGCGCCTGGACCGAGGTCGCCGAGACCTGGAAGGCGGCCTTCGACGCCGCGGACGCGGCGGACCTGGGGCTCCGCGGGAACCTGCTGATGCGCCTCGCCCGCGTCCACGACGAACAGCTGAAGGACGAGATCCGCGCGCTGGAGACCTACGAGCTGCTGCTCGAGGTCGACCCCGGCAACCCGGCGACGGCGCGGCCCGCGGCCGACGCGCTGGCGAGGCTCTACGAGCTGGCCGGCGCCTGGAAGGAGCTGGTCGGCATCCTGCGCCGGCAGCTCGAGTGGGCCGAGCTCCCGGCGGCCCGGCAGGCGCTGCTGCTGAGGGTGGCGCACCTGCAGGAAGAGACGATGGGCGACGGCGACGCGGCCGTCGCGACCTACCTCGAGATCCTCGGCGAGGACGCCGCGGCCGAGGTGGCGCTCGACGCGCTCGAGCGGCTGCACCTCGGGGCCGAGCGCTGGGAGCAGCTGGTGGACGTCTTCCGGCGGCGGGTGGCGCTCGCCGTGAGCCCGGCAGACCGGCGGCCGCACTGGCTGCGGATCGCCGCGCTGCAGGAGGAGGAGCTCAAGCGGGTGGACGAGGCGGTCACCGCCTACCTCTCGCTCCTCGACGAGCTCCCCGAGGACCTGGAGGCGCTCCGCGCGCTGGCGCGCATCTACCGCCAGGGTGAGCGCTGGCCCGACCTGCTGGAGATGATCGAGCGGCAGCTCAAGCTGGTCGACGAGGAGGCCCGCCTCGGGCTCCTCTTCGAGGCCGCGACGCTGCAGCACCGCAAGCTCGGCGAGCCCGGCGTGGCGACCCCGCGCTACCGCGAGCTCCTCGAGAAGAAGCCAGAGCACGAGGGCGCCCGCCAGGCCCTCGAGGAGCTCCTGGCCGAACCGGAGCACCGGCTGAGCTCGGCCGGGATCCTGGCGCCGCTCTACGAGCGCGCGCAGTCGTGGGACAACCTGATCCGCATCCTCGAGCTGCAGGCCGAGGCGGCCGATCCGGCTCGCCGGGTCGAGCTGCTGCGTCGGGTCGCGACGCTCTGCGAGAGCGGGCTCGAGGACTCGGCGCGGGCGTTCGGCGCCTGCCGGCGCGCGCTGCGCGCGGCGGCGACGGATCCGGCGCTGCTCGAGCTGGTCGGCGACCTGCGGCGGATGGCGCGCGAGCAGGAGCGCTGGGGTGAGCTGGTCGACGCGCTCGAGGAGGTCCTCGTCGAGGTCATGGACGCCGCCGCCCAGCGGACGATCCACGTCGCCGCCGCCGAGGTCTCCCGTGATCGCTTGAATGATCTGGAGCGCGCCCGGCGGCACTTCGCCGAGATCCTCGACTCCGACCCGGAGAACCTCACGGCGCTGGAGAGCCTGGACGGGCTCTACACCTCTCTCGAGCGCTGGGACTCGCTCCTCGAGATCCTCAGCCGGCGCAGCGACCTCGCCGCCAGCGACGAGGACCGCCGCGGCCTGCTGCTGCGCTCGGCGGCGGTCTGGCGAGACCGGCTCTCGCGCCCTGACGAGGCGATCGCCGATCTCGAGCAGGTCCTCGCCCTCTACGCGACCGACGCCGAGGCGATCTCGGCGCTCGACGCGCTCTACACCACCACCGGCCGCTGGCCGGACCTCGCCGACCTGATCGCGCGCCGGCTGGCTGCCTCCGAGGACCGCGAGGAGCAGGTGGGCCTGCAGTACCGGCTCGGCCAGCTCCGGGCGAGCCACCTCGGCGACGCGCGCGGCGCGCTGGAGGCCTACCAGACCGTCCTCTACCTCGACGCCGGGCACGGCCCAGTGGTCGCCGAGCTGGAGGCCTACCTCGACGACCCGGAGCACCGGGTCGAGGCGGCGCGACTGCTGGAGCCGGTCTACGCCGCGCGGCAGGACTGGGAGCGGCTGATCCGCATCTACCAGATCCGCCTCGAGGCCGCCGAGGAGCCGGAGCGCCGGCTGGCGCTCTCCACGCGCATCGCGCAGCTCTACGAGGAGCAGCTGGAGGATCTCGAGGGCGCCTTCGTCTGGTACGGCAAGGTCCTGCTGGAGAAGCCCTCCGACGAGGGGATCCGGGATCAGCTCCTGCGCCTGGCCGGGATCCTCGACCGCTGGGCCGAGGTGGCCGGGATCTTCGCCCAGCACCTCGAGCGCACCCTCGAGGAGAACGACGTGACGCGCACGATCGCGCTCCTCCTCGGCAACATCTACGACGAGCGGCTGGCCCAGGTGGACCAGGCGGCGGGCTGCTTCCGCCGCGCCCTGCACGCGAACCGCGACGACCACGAGGCCTTCCACCTGCTGGAGAGCCTGCTCACCCGCTACGACCGCTGGCAGGACCTCCTGGTCCTCTACCAGGAGGCCGCCGAGGCGACCCTCGACACCCCGCTCAGGCGCGACCTGCTCCTCAAGGTCTGCCGCGTCTGGGAGGAGGCGCTGGAGAACCTCCCCGAGGCCATCGACGCCTACCGCTCGGTGCTCGATCTCGACGAGCGGGATCGCGTGGCGCTGCAGGCGCTCGACCGCCTCTACACCGAGACCGCACGCTGGCAGGACCTCGCCGAGCTGCTGATCCGCCAGTGTGACTTCGCGGCCACCGAGAGCGACGCGGTCGCGCTCAAGTACCGGCTGGGCTCGCTGCACGAGCTGCGGATGGAGAACCTCGCCGCGGCGATCGACTTCTACGAGGAGGTGCTGCAGCGCGATCCGACCCACGGCGGCGCCATCGCCGCGCTCGAGCGTCTGATCCTCGACCG
>JAKLHH010000904.1 GCA_022710245.1 Myxococcota bacterium | reverse complement strand
GCGCCCGCCCCGCCGTCCGTCGGCCGGGCGGTGCAGAAGGCCAGCACGGAGCGCGCGATCCGCCCGCGGGCCAGCCAGACCTTCAAGCTCTCCTTGAGCACCGGGAACTGGTCCTTGGAGTTCAGCCCGCGCCCGTGGACGATCAGCACGCAGCGCCTCCCGCGGTGCCGGCTCTCCACGATGAAGGACTCCACGAGCTGGCGCGCCTCGACGCGCGTGCGGCCGTGGAGGTCGAGGTGGGCCTGCAGGGCGAAGGTGCCCTGCCGCAGCTTCTTCAGCAGCCGCTAGTTCAGGCCCTGCCCGATCCCCTCGATGTACTCGTCGGACTCCGCGAGGTCGAAGAGCGCGCGTCCGTCGACCAGGTCCGCGAGCGCGGCCATCGCCTCGGCCTCGTCGTCGCGCGGCCGCAGGGGAGGCGCCTCGCGCTGCGGTGGGACGTAGTTCGAGCCGGCGAGCGGCTGCACCCCCTGCAGCTCCTGCCGGAGCAGCTCCTCCTCGCTGAGCGGAGGGGGCGCGGGTGGCGGCGGAGCAGGGGGCGCGACCGGGGCGCTCCGGCTCAGCCGATCGCGGAGGGCCTGGCGGCGCTCCCGGCGAAGCTGCTTCTTCAGCGACTCGCCGAACTCGGCGAAGGGCTTGTGGCGGAGCTCCTCCTCGTCCGCGCTCACGGGGGCCTCCTGCCTGGCTAGTATAGCGCGCCGGTCGGCGGCGACGATGAGCCGCGAGCAGTCGTCCTGTCGCTTTTCTTTGTCACCGTCTGACGGTATGCTGCGCGCATGAAGCCGGCTGAGATCTGTAACCTGGTCCTGAAAGAGAAGCTCGCTGCCGTCCTCGGGGAGCTGACCACTCCCCAGATCAAGCAAGTCCTCAAGGAAGGCGACGTCCACGTCAAGCTGCCGTCGGGCTACGTCTCGCAGCAGAAGCGGCGCGACCTCTGGAGCACGAAGATCCAGGCCTCGATCGCCGCGGGCAACCACGAGGCGTCGGCCGAGGTGCTGCAGCAGTTCCTGCTCAACCACCGGCGCGCGCTGCTGATGGAGTTCCTCGAGCGGCTGGAGGTCAAGCACCGCCAGGGCGAGACCGACGAGAGCTTCCTCGTCACGCGCCCCGCGGAGAAGATCAAGGACGCCGCGGCCTGGCTCCTCGAGCGGCACGACCCGGTGGAGACCGCGGCGTATCTGGCGTACATCGCGTTCCAGCAGCGCTCGACGGTGTTCGACGGCTGGCAGGGGCTCATCCCGGTGGAGCACGCCCCTGAGGGCGAGGCCGCGGCTGCGCCGGCGAGCGAGGCCGCGGCACCCGGTGAGACTGCGCCTGCTGTGCCTGCTACGACCAGCGAGGCTGCGGCTGCGCCGGCGAGCGAGGCCGCGGCACCCGGTGAGACTGCGCCTGCTGTGCCTGCTACGACCAGCGAGGCTGCGGCTGCGCCTGCGCGCGAGGCTGCGGCTGCGCCGGCGTCGGTGGCTGCTCCTGCAGGCGGGCCGGCGAAGACGCCCTCGCCCGCACGGTAGGTTCGGAGACTGTCGGGGCTAGCGCCTGAGCGCGGAGGCTCATCGTGTGCCCGGGCGCGGTGCGGCTAGCGCCTGAACCCGCGGGCTCATGGTGCGCTCGGGCCCCTCGTCCGCGGACCTTGAAGGGGAGAACGCCGGGCCCGAGGCAGCTCGGGGGCGGATTCGTCGTGCGCTGGGCGGCGGGGAGAGGCAGAGGCTCCTGGCGCTCGACGAGGGTCCGCGGACGAGCGACCCTCGCATCGACGCCTATCGACGCGCGATGTGGGGATCAGCGAGCGCTGATGCCTGGGGATCAACGCTGATGCCTGCGCTGATGCCGGGGATCAGCGCTGATACCAGCGAGGGCGGCGGAGGCGGATGACGCCAAGAACCAGGCCGAGGACGAGCAAGGGGAGGGGGAGGGTGAGGGGGAGGGCAGAGCCACAGGGACGCTGTGGGGTCTGAGCGAGCGAGCAGCCTCCGTTCAACCTGTTCTCGGGCACGTCGTCCGGCGAGAAGCCGATGTTGCTCGGGGGAGCGTGCTCGACGCCCGCGTCCGCTGTGCCGCCGTTTGTGCCGCCGTTGCCGCCGTTGCCGCCGACGCCCGCGTCGGACTGTCCCGTGGGCCCAGCCTCCCTGACCACCCCGCAGCCCGCGATCGGAGCGTGCTCGCACTTGTTCGCGCTGCAGCTGTCCTGCGTGCAGGCGTCCGCGTCGACGCAGTCGACGTCACTGCTGCAGCAGCCAGGCACCTTCACCAGCTGACAGGTCCCGGTCTGGCAGAGCCGCTGGGTGCACGCGTCGCTCGTCCCGCAGTCCGCGTCCTTCGTGCAGCAGCCCGGCACCGCCGTGAACGCGCACTTGTTGGCGACGCAGGTGTCGACGGTGCAGGAGGACCCGTCGTCGCACGCCGCGGGCGAGCTGCAGCAACCGGAGAGCGCCGTGTGCTGACACTTGCTGGCGCTGCAGGCGTCCTGCGTGCAGGGGTCCTTGTCGTCGCAGTCCGCCACCGACGCGCAGCAACCCGCGACCGCCGCGTGCTGGCACTTGTTCGCGCTGCAGCTGTCGGTCGTGCAGGCGTTCCCGTCATCGCACTGCGCCGCGCTCGTGCAGCAGCCGGTGATCGGCGCGCTGCTGCACTTGTTCGCGCTGCAGGCGTCCTGCGTGCAGACGTTACCGTCGTCACACTGCGCGGCCGCCGTGCAGCAGCCCGCGATCGCGGTGCTCTTGCACTGCCCGCCCGAGCAGGTGTCCTGCGTGCAGGCGTTCTTGTCGTCGCAGTCGGCGTCGACGGTGCAGCCGCCGCAGCCCGCGCCCGGCGCCGGGCGCTCGGTCGCCGAGTAGTCGCTGCAGGTCGCCCCCACGCCGACGCCGTAGGAGCCCACCGTCGGGTAGCTGGTGAGAGCGCCGCTCCCGTCGCGGAAGTAGAAGTAGTAGCGGTGGCAGCCGCTCGCCGGGACGGTCTGCTGCACCAGGTAGGTGCCGCTCGTCGCGGTGCCGCGCTCCAGCGTCATCGGGTAGCAGGTGCCGTCGATGTTCACGGTGGCGAGCTGTGGCGCCGCGGCGGCCGCGTAGTTCGCCCAGAACTTGAACGAGGTGGTCGTGGTCCCCGACTTCGGGTAGTGCGCGCCGCCGAAGAGCACGTCTGCCGCGGCGGCGCCGCCCGAGAAGACCTGCGCCCAGATGTTGTTCCAGCAGCCGCCCGTCCCCGCGAAGTAGCCAGTGCCGATCTTCGCGTGCCCCGAGCCGTTGATGTTCGTCCAGTGTCCCGAGGAGTGGACCCACTGGCTGAAGCTGCTGATCGGATCGCTCGAGCCGGCCGCCAGGTTCTCGCCGGCGGCGCTCGCGCCGAAGAGGCTGATGCGGCTGTTCCACGCAGTGAGGCTGCCGCTGGCCACGGTGCAGTAAGGAGAGCTCCCGCTGCAGGTGCAGGTCGGCGCTGTCTGGCAGGCGCAGGAGGGCGACCCGTCGCAGCTCGCCGGGAAGAGGCTGCCGAGGTTGCTGACGAGCTGGCAGACCGAGTCGTGCATCAGCCCCGCCTTCGCCAGGACCAGGCTGGTCGACTGGAAGCGCGCCGCGCGCCCCGCGTTCGCTTGGTAGGTGAGCGGCTTCGTCGCCGGGTAGGCCGTGCAGCTCCCGGCGCACTCCGCCGCCGGATCAGCACGCGCGCGGTTGGTGAGCACCAGGATGACCCGCTCGTCCCAGCTCGGGAAGCCGTTCTCGGGCACGCCCAGGTTGAGGCTCTGCTCGAGGTGGCTGATGCTGGGAGCTTCGGGCGCGCTGCACGCGTTCGGTACGAGCAGCACGAGCAGCAGTGCCAGACAGAGCCGCAGGCGCGGTCCCCTCACCATGGTTGCCTCTCCTCAGTGCCGATTCTTCCAGTGAACCACGTTACGTGGCATAGCGTGAAGTTGTAAGAAACGTATGCCAGGAGACACATCGTGCAGATGTGCCCCGGTGAGCACGACCAGTTGCGCTGGGGACCTCCGTCTCCATCCTGGGCGCTGCCCTGGGACCCTGGGGCCCCAGTCGGGCGCGGCCAGCTGTCTGAGATCGTTGACCTCGACCCCGACCACTCGGTGGTCCCCCGCTTGCACAACCAGACGGCATGCGGCT
>JAKLHH010000903.1 GCA_022710245.1 Myxococcota bacterium | reverse complement strand
CGGGCCGTCGGTGATCGGGCCGTCCTTGAGCGGGCCGTCCTTGCGCGGGCCGTCGGTGAGCGGGCCGTCGGTGAGCGGGCCGTCCTTGAGCGGGCCGTCGGTGAGCGGGCCGTCCTTGAGCGGGCCGTCGGTGAGCGGGCCGTCCTTGAGCCAGCCATCTCGCCCCGCGCCCTCACCGCGGTCGCCGTCGTGGCCCGCGGGCTGGAGGAAGCGCATGCAGCCCTGCAGCGCGAGGGCGCAGAGCAGGGAGGCCAGGAGCTGGAGTGGGGCGCGCACGACATTCCATTGAAGCGCCACCGCGGGGGTCACGGCAACCGTAATCCATCAGGCAGGGCGCCGGGGAGAGGCGACGTCGGCCTCGCGGATACGCGAGTTGGCGGCCGAGGCTCGTCGGCGGCGGCACCCGGGCGTGCCCCGGCCCCCTCTCCGACGGAGACCCTCGCTTGACGAGCTCAGTGGAGCAGGATGGCGGCGCCCAGCTCGATCGACTTGCGACAGGCGGTGTGGAGGAGGAGGCACATGGTGTGGTCCTCCTTGCCGCGACGGGCGGCGCCCGTGGCGGCAGCGCGTGCTCGGGGCTAGCCGAGCTCGAAGCTGGTGACCCCGTAGAGCCGCTCGAGCGGCAGCGCGGGGGGCTCGCCGAGGTACATGCGCGCCGTCTCGAAGACCCGCGTCATCCCGTGGCGCTCGGCGAGCGCAACCGCCGCTGGGTTCGGCTCGGGCGTGTCGAGGAAGATCGGGGTGCCCTCGGGCGCCTCGGCCCGGAGCGCGCCGAAGAGCCCCTCGGCCAGCTCGAGGCTGTCCGCGAAGAGCGGACCGATCTTGCAGCCGGACCGGCAGGGACGGAGCACGCCGTAGCCGGCGAGCGTGCCTCTGTGCAGCGCGCCTAGCGCCACGCCTCGGGGCTGGTCGATCCACGCGCGCAGGAAGCGCTCGCGCGGGGCGGGGAAGAAGGGCGCGTCGTAGGCCCGCACCTCCTCGAAGGCGCGGGCCCCGAGCCGCACGAGCGGCAGGCCCGCCGGCGCCGCGCCGCCGGCCTGGCCCTGGTAACGGATGTTGCGGTAGGCGAGGACGAAGCCGGACTTGCGGTAGTTCTCCTGCTGCGCCACCACGCCGTCGAGGCCCACGCAGCGACCCGCGAGGTGAGCGAGGCACGCGTTCCAGAGCTGCAGCCCGAGGCCGCGACCGCGGTGCCCGGGCTTGACGATGTAGAAGCCGAGGAAGCCGAAGCTGCGGCCGTATCGGATCCCCGAGATGCTCGCCACCGGCTCATCGCCCAGGGTCCCGACGAGGAAGCCGGTCGGATCGGCGGCGTGGAAACACGCCGGGTCGGAGAGCCCCGGGTTCCAGCCCTCCGCCGCCGCCCACTCGACGGCGAGCTCCACCTCGGGGCGGGTCATGGTCCTGATGCTGTAGTCGGACATGCGGCTCACTCCGGCTCACCAGCGCCGGTCATCGAGATAGCGCGCGGGGAGGGCACCGAAGACGGCGGCGGACAGGGCGCCGGACATGTGTGCCTCCTCCGGTCGACGGTACGCGCACGCCCCCGCCCCGTTCAAGCACAACCTCTCGTCGTGGCATGTGCATGGCGCGGGGCACGCGCACGCCGCGCCCACGCGGAGCGTCCGCCGCCGTTCAAGCACGACCTCTCCTCGCTGCATGCGCATGGCGCGGGAGCACCCGCACCCCGCCCTCACGTGGAGCGTCCGCCGCCGTTCAAGCACAACCTCTCGTCGTGGCATGTGCATGGCGCGGGAGCACGCGCACCCCGCCCTCACGTGGAGCGTCCGCCGCCGTTCAAGCACAACCTCTCGTCGTGGCATGTGCATGGCGCGGGAGCACGCGCACGTGGAGCGTCCGGCGCCGTTCAAGCACGACCTCTCCTCGTGGCATGCGCATGGCGCGGGAGCAACCGCTCCCCGCCCTCATGGAGCGTCCGCACCCAGGAGCACTTTCTTCGCGCATCAGATGGCGCTTTCTGCTTGACAGCGCCGGCGAGCGACCTCGTCTCGCGTCTGGATCGTGCTGTGGTCTGCGCCCTCTCGACGCACCAGGCGGCGCTGGAGGCACGCGCAGCGACGCTGGGCTGCGCGAGCGGTCCTGGAGCTCTTCCTGCGCGCCTCGGGCCTCGAGCTGCGTCGAGAAATCGCAGGCTATAGTGAACGCGCATGATGGGCGAGGAGCACACGATGGTGACGACGACCGCTCTCGAGGAGAAACGCAGCCTGGAGGAGCTCGAGTCAGAGATCGGTGAGCTCTCGGCTGAGATCGACGCGGCGACCTGCCGGCTGCTGCTGGCGCTCGCGGAGTTCGACCGGCGCGAGGGCTGGGCTCGAGCCGGAGCGCGCTCCTGCGCGCAGTGGCTGGCCTGGCGAGTCGGGCTGGATCTGGGGACAGCGCGCGAGCGACTCCGGGTCGCGCGGACGCTCGAGAGGCTACCGGTCATCCGGGAGGCCTTCGCGCGCGGCGCGCTGAGCTACTCCAAGGTGCGCGCCATGAGCCGCGTCGCGACGCCCGAGAACGAGAAGGAGCTCCTCGACATTGCGCAGCATGGGACCGCGCAGCACCTCGAGCGGCTCACGCGCCTCTTCCGCGGCTGCTCGGCGGCGGAGGAGGGTATTCGGGTGAGGCGGCAGCACGAGGACCGCTACCTCCATACCTGGACGGACGAGGAGGGGATGCTCTGCCTCCGCGGTCGCCTCCCTCCGGAGCTCGGAGCGCTGCTGACCGCGGCGCTGGAGTCGGCGAGACGCGTCCTCGGCGAGACGGCGCGGGGCGAGTCGGCGCGGGGTGAGTCGGCGCGGGGTGAGTCGGCGAAGGGCGAGTCGGCGCGGGGCGAGTCGGCGCAGGGCGAGTCGGCGCTGGGCGACGTCTGTGCGGCGCGCTCCGCGCCGCGGGTGGCTCCTCCGCGAGCTTCCGCGGGAGCGGCAGAGGTGGCTCCCGCGGGCGTTTCCGCGGAAACGCCGCCCTCTCTCGGCCCGGGCGCAGCGGGGAAGGAGCAGGAGGCGCGCGAGCTCGACGAGCAGGAGGCGCGCGAGCTCGACGAGCAGGAGGCACGCGAGCTCGACGAGCAGGAGGCGTGCGAGCTCGACGAGCAGGAGGCGCGCGAGCTCGACGAGCAGGAGGCGCGCGAGCTCGACGAGCAGGAGGCGCGCGAGCTCGACGAGCAGCTGCGTGGCACGACGGTCCCGTTCGCCAGCAGTCCGGGAAAGGTCTGGCAGCTCGCGGAGGTCGAGCCTGACGAGCGCGCCCGACGCGCCGCGGATGCGCTGGGGCTCATCGCACAGTGGGCTCTCGCCAATGGCGGCGAACGGCCCCGCGGTCGTGAGGGACGCTTCGAGGTGGTCGTGCACGTGGACGCCGAGGTGCTGGCGGCCGATACACCGGTCGGCCGCTGCGGGCTCGAGGGTGGAGCGGGGAGGCTCCCCGCGGAGACGGTGCGACGACTCTGTTGCTCCTCGCCGGTGGTGACGCTGCCTCACGGCAAGGAGGGGGAGGTGCTCGGGCCGGGACGGCGCACGCGCGGCATCTCGGCCCCGCTCTGGCGGGCGCTCCGGAGTCGCGACGAGACCTGCGCCTTTCCTGGCTGCACGGCGCGCCATGGGCTCGTGGTCCATCACGTGGAGCACTGGGTGCGCGGCGGCGAGACCATGCTGCCGAACCTGATCCGGGTCTGCAGGGCGCACCACTGGGCGCTGCACGAGGGCGGCTTCCGCGTCGAAGGGCGCGCGCCCGCCGCGCTGCGTTTTCGCGCTCCCGGCGGTGACCTGCTTCCCACGAGCCCCGTCCCGCCTGCAACCGACGGCCGGGCGCTCGCTCGCCGCAGCCGCGCGCTCGGGCTCGCCATCGGTCCGCAGACCGGGCTCACGCGCTGGCGAGGCGAGGCGATGGACTACGACTGGGCCGTCCAGAGCCTCTTGCGCTACCGGGCAGCCAGCACGCCGAGCCCGATCCTCCGCGCGGCGCGCGCAGACTCACGCTAGCCTCACCGGGTCGCCGGTCCGCAGCACGCCGAGCCCGATCCACCACGCGGCGCGCGCAGACTCACGCTAGCCTCACCGGGTCGCCGGTCCGCAGCACGCCGAGCCCGATCCACCACGCGACGCGG
>JAKLHH010000902.1 GCA_022710245.1 Myxococcota bacterium | reverse complement strand
TGCAGACGCCGGAATGGCTCGTCCCGACCGGCGGCGCCGGCGCGATCACTCAGGTCGCGGTCGCGAGCACGGCGCGGGCGAGGCTGCCGAGCGCGAGGAGCCCGCTCAGGACGCTCACCAGCGAGAAGGGCGGCTCGAGCTCCTTGGCGAGGCGCAGCGGCAGGTAGCCCGTGAGGACGAGCACGAGCACGCGCGCGCCGAGGCTGCTCGCGGCGCTCGCCTCGAGCAGGAGGTCGAGCCAGAGCCCGACCGCCGCGGCGCCGGCGGCGCCGAGCCCGAGGTCGACGAGCGCGCGGCCGAGGCGGCTGCGCGTCGCGAGGCCCACGAGGAAGCCGAGCCCCGCGCCGAGGGCGGCGGGGAGCGCGAGCGCGGCCGCGATCAGCCCGAGGGTGCGGCCGAAGCCCCAGCCGAACCAGAACGCCGCGAAGATGCCGACGGGGATCGCGGCGGCGCCCAGCAGGAGCCCCGCCTGCCCGCCGAGCTCATGCGGCGGCTGCTCCCCGGTGAGGCCGAGGAGCCGCGCCCCGATCAGGAAGCCCGCGCCGAGCGCGGTCAAGCCGCCGACGCCGAGCCCGACCGCCGTGACGCCATCTAGCGCGCCGCTCCGACCGACGAGCGCGAAGCCCGCGACGTAAAGCATGACCCCGGCCAGCGCGAAGTAGAGCCCCGCGCCGGTGCGTGTGAGCGCGGGCGTCGCGTCCAGCCTGTGCGCGCGGAAGGCGTGGATCGTGCGCGCGACGTCGATCGGCAGCACGAGCTCGAGCAGCATCGCCAGCGCGACCGCCCCCTGCTGCGAGAGCGAGCGGCTCGTCGAGGCGGGCGCGAGCAGGCCGAGGACGTGGAGCTGGAGGAGGATCGCGAGGTCCCAGGTGAGGGCGCGCAGGTTCGCGCGCAGCCAGCGAGGCAAGCTCATCCCGGACCCTACCCGCCCTCGCGCACCGCCTTCATCTGGCGGCGCAGGCCATCGAGCATGTCGTTCAGGCGCTGGTACTTCGTCTGATCCATGTTGCCGTACGTGTTCGAGAAGAGGATCTGCTGCCACTCGTGGTCGAGCCGGTGCCCGTAGGAGCGGGTGAACTGCAGGTACTCGGCGCGGACCTGCTTGAACTTCGCCTGCACCTGCGCCGGGGAGACCTCCGGCGCCTTCTTCTTCCCCTTCTTGGTCTTCTTCGTCAGGTGCACCGTCTCCTTCGGGAAGACCATGTGCACCCCGCCGTCGGAGGCGTCCGCCGCGTCGCCACCGACACCCGCGTCGCGCGCCGCGCGGTCGACGGCGCCGAGGTCCGGCGCCGGCCGGGGCCGCGCGTCAGGACGGCGGGCGGCCACGCCCCCCGCCTCGGGGTGGCGTCGCGCCTGCCCGCGAGGATCCGTCTTGCTGCTCCAGCGGAGGATGGCTGCGGCGATGCCCCCGACCGCGATCAGCGTCGCGACCACCACCGCCGAGTAGAGCCAGCGGCGCGGCGGCGGCACCGCGAAGGTCTCCGAGACGGGCAACTGCCTCCGCAGCCCGGAGTCGGCGCGCAGGGCGGCCGCCTGCTCGTTCTCGCTCAGCCGGCGAGTCGCCAGCCGCGGCCGCGGTCGGGGCTCGCGGTCGGCCGGCCGGCGCGGTCCCGTGTGCTCCCGCGCCAGCGGGTCCAGCGCCGGCGCCGCCTGGCGCGGCGGCTCCAGCGCCGCCAGCCCTGCGCCGCTGCCGCTGATCGAGCCGGGGTTGAGCAGGCCTCCGGCGAGCGCGTAGGAGACGGTGTGCGAGCTCGCGTCGCTGATCTGGGAGAGGAAGGGCTCCACGTCCGTCTGCGACAGCGAGCGAAGCATGTGACGATCGGTCGCCATCTCGTCGAGGAACACCTCGCGCATGAAGGCCCCGAGGTAGTCGGCGCTGATCGTCGGGTTCATCGCGTAGAGGTGCTGCTGGATGGCGTCGCGCAGATCCTCGGCGCTCTGGTACCGCTCGCCCTGCTCCGTCCGCAGCGCCTTCATCACCAGCCGGTCGAAGCGCGCGGTGAGCTTGAGGTCCCGCTCCGAGGGGAGCGCGATGTTCCCCGCGGTCACCTCCCGGGCGACCTGGCGGTAGTCAGCGCCGGGTGGGAAGCTGAAGACGCGCTGCCCGGTGAGCAGCTCGTAGAGGATGACGCCCGTCGAGTAGAGGTCCGCGCGGCGATCCACCGTGGCGCCGCGCAGGAGCTGCTCGGGCGCCATGTAGCCGAACTTGCCGAAGCCGACCTCGTCGTTGGCCTGCGCGCGCTGCATCGCCGACTTCGCGATGCCGAAGTCGATGATCTTCACCTCGCCCTCGTAGGTGACCAGGACGTTGGGCGGGCTGATGTCGCAGTGCACGAGGTTGAGCGGCGCGCCGGCCTCGTCGGTGCGGCGGTGCGCGTAGGCGAGGCCGTTCGCGACCTCGCGGACCAGGTAGAGGCAGAGGTCGGGCGGCAGCCGCCGCCCGCGGTCCCGGCAGCGGTTGATCAGCGCCCGCAGATCGCGCCCCTCGATGTACTGCAGGGCGAGGAAGTACTCGCCGTCCACCATGCCCACCTCGTAGACCGGCACGATGTTGCCGTGGGTGAGCTTGATGGCGATCTGCGCCTCCTCGATGAAGCGCTGCAGGAACTCCTGATCCTGCGCCAGGTGCGGCAGGATCTTCTTGATCACGATCGGCTTCTCGAAGCCCTGGATCTCGCCGAGCTTGGCGAGAAAGATCTCGCCCATGCCGCCGCGACTGATGCAATGCAGCAGGACGTATCTACCAAAGACAGCTGGGAGCTGCTTATGGGGCTCGCGCTGGGTCGAGGCAGCCTCCTTGGCCCTGGTCAGGACCATAAGACAATCGGGGTCAGCAATTCAATTGTTCGCTCTGCGGCGAGGGGGGCGGAGACACGAATTGTCGCGGCGCCCCACACGTCGGGCGGTGGTGGGCAGCTGCCGCGACCAACAATCTGCCCTCCATCCCGGAGCGGCCGAAGGAGGCGAGCAGGGCGAATTGCGGCGGTCTCATCCCGGAGCGGCCGGAGGCCGCGAGGACCCGCAATTCGGGCGAGGCGACGCCGCGCACGCCGAGCGACAATTGCCCACGTCCTCCGCCGCGTTGCCACCCTGGCGTCCATCTGATATCGTCCTCCGTCGAGCCTCGATGCCCCCTCATTGTACGATCGCCCGCCTGATCCTGCTCTCTTGCTGCCTGCTCCCCTCCGCGGGCTGGGCCAAGGGCCGCGTGATCGCCGTCCTCGAGTACCGCGCCGGCGTCCGCGAGGCGCCGGAGATCGCGGCGGGCATGGCCGTCGAGCTGGGCAAGCTGACCTCGCACACGGTGGTCGACCCGGCCGAGGCCCGCCTCCGCGGCGGCTCCGGCATCGACGCGCAGGTGGCTCGCTGCAAGGGGGACCCGGACTGCATCTCCAGCCTCGGCTCCCGGCTGCAGTGCGAGGAGGTCATCCTCGTCGGCGTCAGCCAGCTCGGCGACCTGATCCTCGCCATCCAGCGCATCGAGGTGAGCTCGGGTAAGGTCCTCGCGCGCCTGGCCGACTCGCTCGGCACCAAGCACCGCGTGCGGCCGAACGACCTGCGCGCCTACCTGCGCCGCCTGCTGCCCCCCTCGGACTTCAAGCGCTACGGCTCGGTGGTGGTGAAGACCGACGCGGTGGGCGACGAGGTCTTCCTCGACGAGGTCTCCCGCGGCAAGACCCCGCTCCCGCCGCTGGTGGTCCCGGCGCCCGGTCGCTATACGCTGCGCGTCACACGGCCAGGGCACGAGGACTTCACCGCCCGCCTGGACGTGGTGCCGGAGGGGGCCGTCGAGGTGACGCCGACGCTGAGCCGCAAGGCGGTGGCGCCGCGCTGGTACCAGCAGTGGTGGGTCTGGGCGATCGTCGGCGGGGTGGTCGTCGCCGGCACCACCGGCATCGCCGTCGGCGTGGCCCGCGCCCAGGACCGCGTCCCGGCCGTCATCCATCTGGACCGCTGACCCACGGCAACGAACGAACGCATGTCCCCGTCCCTGGATCCCTGACCATGGCGCACTCCGAGACCGGCTTCGTCGTCTACGCGGCGCTCGCGGTCAACCTGCTGATCGCGCTCTCCAAGTTCGCCGCGGCGCTCTTCACGCGCAGCTCCGCG
>JAKLHH010000901.1 GCA_022710245.1 Myxococcota bacterium | reverse complement strand
CGCTCTCTCGCTCTCGCTCTCGCGCCTTCATCAGCACGCAGCACGCAACTGCTAGTGGCGCTCGACAGCGCTTGCCGCTCTCTCGCTCTCTCGCTCTCGCTCTCGCGCCTTCATCAGCACGCAGCACGCAACTGCTAGTGGCGCTCGACAGCGCTTGCCGCGCTCGGGTCGCTCCCCTCGGGACCCTCGGCGAGCGCCAGGAGCTCCCGCTCCGCCCCGAGGTCCAACGCTCGGCGAATCGGCCCCCGAGGTCAGGTCGACCCGGTGCTCTCCCGTCAAGGTCCCGAGGGGAGGGGCCCGAGCGTGGCAAGCGCCGTGGAACCCTCATATCCGCTCCATCCGCTAGGCTAGGTGAGCTGGTCGACCGGGCAGTCCAGAGGAAGCGTGGAGTGCGCGTGGAAGTGCGCGCGGAAGTGCGCGCAGAGAAGGCGAGAAGGCAGCCAGGAGAAGGTGGGAGGGAACTCCAGAGGGAAGGCCAGGCGAGGAGGCGTGCCGGCTCTACTTCGAGAGCTGGTACGCCTCGTACTTCCCCCGCTTGATCAGCGCCTTGCCCTCTTCGGAGGACGGCGCTGCCGTGGCGGTGCCGCTCAGCCGCGCCTTCATCGTCCCCACCATCGTCTCCAGGTCCTTGCTCTGGATGGCCTTGTTCGCCCGCACGGTGGCGTCGATCTGCGCGCGCAGCACCGCCTGGGAGCGCGCGACGTCCCCGCGCCCGTAGGCCTCCATCGCCTCGCTCAGGTTCTTCGCCGCCGCCGCCTGCTCGGCCCGCGCGAGCACGCCGCGGTCCTTGCCGTCCAGGACCTGCTGCGCGTCGCGCGTCAGCACCACGCTCGCCGCGGTCTCCACCACCTCGCGCGCGCCGCTGGCGACGTCGACGTAGGCGAGCTCCACCCTGGCCAGCGCCACCTTCCCCTCGCGGTCCGCCGGGGCGCGCAGCCTGGCGATGAGCTTGCGGCTCTGCCCGCTGTAGAGGTCGGGCAGGTCGAGGCGCACCTCGCGGCCGTTGCGCTCGAAGGTGTAGCCGTAGAGATCCAGCAGCTCCACGCCGGGCTCGAGGGTGAGCCGCAGGCTGGCGGTGCGCGCCACCGTGGCCAGCATGGTCTCCAGCTCCTTCGAGAAGATGCTCGCCATCGCGCCGGAGCTCTCGATGAAGTAGTAGTGGCCGCCGCCGTGCTCGGCGAGCGCCGTCATCAGGTTCTCGTTGAAGTCGAGCCCGACGCCCATGGTGGTGACGTGCACGCCCTGCAGGGCCGCCTGCCGCGCCATCGCCGCGAGCTCGGCGGTGCCCGTCACGCCCTCGTTGGCCTGGCCGTCGCTGATCAGCACCACGCGGTTGACGTGGCCGCCGCGCCCGTGGCGCAGCACCTCGTCCCGGCCGCTCTCGAGGCCGCCGGAGAGGAAGGTGCCGCCGCGATCCACGATGGTGTCGATCGAGGCCAGCACCGAGGCGCGCGTGCTCTCCGAGATCAGCGTCGACGGGACGAGGACGGTGACGTCGGAGCCGTAGGTCACGATGGCGATCCGGTCGCCCTCGCGCAGGCGGGAGACGACCGCGCGAGCCGCCTCGCGGGCGTGCTCGAGCTTCTGGCCGGCCATGGATCCCGAGCGGTCGATGACCAGCGCGAGGTTGATCGGGAGCTGCCTGGGCTTCAGCCTGGCGAGCCCGGCGAGCGAGATGTCGAGGAAGACCTCGCCGCCGCCGCCGACGAGCACATAGCGATCCGAGGGGGCCGCGCCGATCGCCACGTTCCCCTTGCCCGCGACCGGCGTGGGATCCGGCGTGACGGTGGAGCCGGTCCGCGCGAGGAGGATCGCCGCGAGGCTGAGGAGCGCTGCGATGACGACGATTGCCTTGGTCCGGTTCATGATGGCCTCCGGCTGTCGTGGGTCGCGGTACGGTGACGCTAACCTTTGACCACGTCGCGGCGCCTGAGTTTCAGCGGCACCGCTCCCTGGTAACGCACGAGAGGGGCGGGCGATCTAAGTCCGGTCGCGGTGCCGGGCCGCGGCCAGCCAGCGGTAGAGGGACCCGACGCCGTACGCGGTCCCAGCCAGCCCGAAGAGTCCCAGCACTGTCCAGTGGTTGACGCGCAGCCCCAGGAGGTGCCAGAGCGGCGCGAGGCTGTAGAGCGCGAGCGCCACGGCCAGCCCCGCGGCGGCGACCCGGATCCAGCGCCGCCGGTCTGAAGTTGAGGGCAAATTGTTGGTCGCGGCAGCTTCGCCCGACCGCCCGACCTGGGCGGCGCCGCGACAATTCATGGCGTCCGAGAGCGCCAGCGTCCCCCACAGCAGCGCGAGCGCGCCCCAGCTCACGGTGCCCGCCGCGAGGGTGAGCTCGAGGATCTGGATGGTGGTGAAGAAGGCCGCGCCCGACTCGAGCGAGGTGAGCAGCGCGTAGCGTCCCGCGGCCGCCGCCACTGCCAGCCCGAGGGCGGCGACGAGCTTCCAGTCCCGCGCCAGGCGCCGGGCCAGCATGCCCCAGGCGACCGCCGCAGCCAGGGTGGCGAACCCGGCGGTCGCCAGCAGCGCGTCGATCCAGTGAGGGCTGGAGAGGTAGCGGGCCGCGGCCAGCGAGCCCAGCGAGAGGAGGAGCAGGATCGCCAGCCAGAGCGCCACCAGGCGGCTCCTAGATCGGCGTGGAGTACTCGATGTTCAGGCGCGCGTCGACGGTGACGATGGCGCGCTCGGCGATCGTCTCCCAGCCGGGCAGGGTAGGGGTGGTGCCGCCGATCATCACCACGGCCTTCAGGTGGGCGGCGGAGATGGGCTTGCCGTCCTCGCCCTTGCACTGGAAGCTCGAGTTGCGCAGCAGCTTGAGATCCTGCCCGCGCCGGGTGCCGACGACGATGTCGCCGTTCGAGAGGACGCAGCAGCCCGTCGACGGCGTGCCCCCGCGATCGCTGACCAGCCGGTCGACGTACGCGTAGGTCGACGCGAGCGCCTGCGCGACCACCTCGGGGCGCACGCGGTGCTCGTCCATCTTCCCCGTGTCGTTGAGGAACGAGAGGAAGAGGTGGAAGAGGTGCTCGCTGTCGGTGTTGCCTCGCAGGTTGCGGCGGATGAAGTCCGGGATCGCGCGCAGCATGTCGTCGCGGATCCCGTCGAAGCGGTCCAGCGTCCCGGTGTGGCAGAAGATCCAGTTGTGGAACCGGAACGGGTGCGTGTTCTCGGTCCGCTGACCTCCCACGGTGGCGTCGCGCACGTGGCCGAGGATGAGGTTCGTGCGCAGCTGGCTCGCCTTGGTGGCGAAGTCGACCGGCCCCTCGAGCGCTTTGGGCTGCTTGCGGAGCAGCGGCTGCGCGGCCTGGTAGTACCCGAGGCCCCATCCGTGCGGGGCGCCCCCCGGCACCATCAGCGCCTCGGAGAAGCTGGCGAGAGCACAGCCGGTCAGGTTGGAGTCGTTCGAGACAAAGCCAAAGCAGAAACCCATCGAATCACCATGCAGGGCGGAGCGGGGCCCAGTGACTTCGCCCGCCTTCGCCCGCCCACGTGCCCGACCGGAGCGGCGCTGCGGAGCACCGCTGACCAGGTGCTGGTAGCGGCCCCTTCCTGGCGGCGCCGCGACCCATTCTTGGTCGCGTCAGCTTCGCCCACCGCCCGACCTGGGCGGCGCTGCGACCAATTATCCAGGCGACCAAGCAGCCAACTCGAAGTATAACCACCATGGCTCTGGTCCGCAAGCCGCTGGAGGGCCAGGGCTTGCGGTTAATTGACTGTTACCATTGTGTTTCCGGGTGGACTCATGAAGGTGATCGAGCGCTTCCTGACGGTCTGCGGCGAGACACACTTGATCGGCATCCCCTGCGCTCTGATCCGGTTCGCGGGCTGCCCGCTCCGCTGCCGGTGGTGCGACACGACCTACGCCTATAGCGGCGGCGAGGAGGTCAGCCGCGAAGAGCTGGAGCGCTGGGCGGACGGGTCGGGCCTGCCGCTGGTCCTGCTGACGGGGGGCGAGCCGCTCGAGCAGGCGGAGCTGCCCGAGCTCGCGGCCGCGCTCACCGCGCGCCACCGGGTCCTGGTGGAGACCTCGGGCGCCCTGGACATCAGCCCGCTGGGTCCGCCCGTTCACCGGAGCGTCGACATCAAGTGCCCCGGCAGCGGCGAGGTCGAG
>JAKLHH010000900.1 GCA_022710245.1 Myxococcota bacterium | reverse complement strand
CGCGATCAGCTCGTCGAAGATGAGCAGCAGGCTCCCCTCGATGCTGGTCTGGCAGACGTCGAAGATCTGCCCCCCCAGCTGGCCCGCGAGCTCGCGCAGGCCGTGCGCGACGCCGGCGCTGCAGCTGTTGTTGCAGGTCCCGGCGATCGCGGTGAGGTTGGCGGCGGCCTCGGGGAAGACCGCGCCCTTGAAGAGGTCGAGGTACGGCTTCACGCCGCCGTCGAGCGTCGCCTGCTCTGCCGCAGCCAGCGTGCACTGAGTGCTCGCGCCGCCGGGGAGCACCGGGAAGAGATCGTTCGGCACCTCGTCGGTGGCCACCACCACGACCAGCTTGGCGTCGGTGCGGACGCGCGAGGGATCGTTCGGGGCGCGGGGCAGGTGTCGCAGCACCGCCTCGGCGGCGTTCACCAGCGGGTACTCGCTGCCGCCCTCGTAGCCGGGTGGGTTCGTCACGCAGCTGCTGAAGGTCGCCTGCTCCGAGGGGAGCAGGAAGCGGTCGACCCCGCCCAGGTCGTGGTCGTCCGCCGACGCCTTCGAGCAGAAGCGCCCCACGGACTCGCGGAACGCCCCCTTGGGGTCGCAGACGTTGGTCACCCCCACGCGGAAGTCGAGGCCGGAGGCGATCGCGTAGTTGAAGAGCTTGTTCGCGCTGGCGGCGATGCTCTTCCGGTTGTCGCTCATCGAGCCCGACTCGTCCATCACCCAGATGATGTCCACCTTGGGCTTGCCGCCCGTCAGGCGCTTGGCGTCGCACTCGGCGCTGGTCTTGCTGGCGTCGCGGGCGAGCCCGGTCCCGCCCGCGAGATCCAGCGCAACCGCCGAGGTGTCGCTGGCGAGCGACTCATCCTGGCCGAGGCCCGTGACGGCCCCGAGGACGATCACGCGGCCGTCCGCGCGGCGCACGGTGCTGAAGCGGATCACGATGGCGGCGATCGGGCTCCCGATCTGGGCGGGCGCCCCCTGCGGCGCCACGCCGAGCAGCAGCGCGACGAGGGCGTCGCGGACCGCGGAGACCGTGCTGGTGCTGCCGGCGAGCAGGTCGAGCGTCGTCCCGGTGACCCTCGCCAAGCCGTCATGGGTCTGGCCGGCGACCCCGCTCGCGCGCACGCTCAGCGCGCCGCCCTTCGGCGGCGCCGCGCTGATCGACTGCAGGATCGCCTGGACCTCGCCGGCGACGTCGGCGCTCTGGGCTGGCCGGCTCACGACGAACCCCGCCACCGCCAGCGCCTTCGACGGATCGGAGAGGTCCAGCGCCGCGGCCGCGGTCTTGGCCGGAGCGCCGGGGACGCCGTAGAGCGTGTAGGTCATCTTGTCCACCAGCGCGACGGTCCAGTCCCCGGTCGCGTCGCCGTGCAGCGTGAGCGGCCGGGCGCCGTTCGGGTTGAGCTTCGTGGTGGGGCTGCAGACGGTGTTGCCGAGCCCGAGGTCGCCCCCGGTGACGTAGGTGTCCCCCTGGGTCCGGGCGCTCTCGCCCCGCGAGCAGGCGAGGTCGAGCGGCGGCGTGCAGGTCCCTGCCAGGCAGGTCTGGCCGGGCGCGCAGCTCCCCGCCGCCACGGCGGGGCAGCCGGCGCGCTGCTCGCCGCAGCTCGTCAGGCAGCAGCCGACCAGCCCATCGCCGTTGCGGTCCTCGACCAGATCGAGCACGCCGTCGTCGTCGCTGTCCAGGTCGTGGGCGTCAGGGACGCCGTCGCCGTCGCTGTCGGCGGGTGGCGTCTGCGGGTCCGCGTCTCCCGCCTCGACCTTGTCGGGGATGCCGTCTCCGTCGCTGTCGAGGTCCAGGTAGTCAGGGATGGCGTCGCCGTCGCTGTCGCGGCCGAGCTGGCACTTCTCGTCGAGGTCGCTGATGGTGTCGCCGTCGCTGTCGACCCCGGGCTGACAGGCGCCCGGCGGCCCGTCGAGGAGGGGCCGCAGATCGGGCGCCTCACCGTCGCTGGCCACGGCGTCGACGCCCCGCTCCGGGGAGCGCGCGTCGAGACGGGCCTCGACGCTCGCGTCGCCAGGCGGGCCAGGCTCGACGGGCGTGAAGCGGTCGAAGCTCAGCCTGGCCGAGCAGCCCTCCAGCAGCCAGAGCAGCGCCAGGGCAGCCAGCCGGCCGCGGGGCCTGCATCCCGTCGCGCTCATCAGAAGCCTCCTTGCAGCACCACGCCGCCGAGCGTGGGCAGGAGCCGCGCCTGCGCAGGCTCTCGCCGCTCGCCACCCCTGACCGCCTCGAGGACGAAGAGGACCACCCCGGTGGCGACGGCGGCGCCCCCGACGCCGAAGAGCACATCGGCCGCCACCGCCATGCGGTGCCCACCGTCGATCGCGGAGCGGGTGCAGCTCGGGTCGCGCACCGGGCAGCTGCGATCCAGCTCGTCGTAGCGCGACTGCGCCAGCCCCCCGAGCACCCCGCCCGCGATCAGCGCAGCCCCTCCCGCCGCGAGGACCACGGCAGGGATGGCGTAGCTGCGCTTGCGCGGAGGCGTCGCCGGCGGGCGGGCGGCAAGCTCCGGGCGGGCCGCCTCGGCGGCGGGCGCGCTCTCGGGGCGAACGGCGAGCGAGGCCGGGCCCGCTCCCGGTCGCCGCGCCCGGCCTCGCGCGACGCGCGGCTGCCGTGTCCCCGGCTCCTGGCGCGGGTCCTCGATCGTCACCGTGGGCTTGGCGGCCCGATCGAGGAGCTGATGCTCGCAGCGCTCCGGCTGACCCTGCAGCAGCCCCTCGCCACAGATGATCGCGCGGGCGAGGTGCCCCTCGCGCACCAGCGAGCCGAAGTGCGCGACGAGGCCAGCGGGGAGCCTCGACTCCTGCTCGATCAGCCCCGCCAGCTTCGCCACGTCGGCGCGCTGCTGGGCCTCGGTGTCACAGTCCGCCGCGAGCGCGCGCGCCAGCGCCTCGGCTGTCGCCGGCTCTCCCCTCGCGAGCGCCTCGTCGATGGCCCGCTGCCGCGACGCGGGCAGCAGCCGCAGCGGGGCCTCGAGCTCCCCTCGCGAGGCCAGGAGCCGCGCGCACGCGGCGCGCGCAGCCTCCACCTGCGGCCGTGGATCGACCACCACCGGCGCGTGCGCGCACCCGGCGAGCAGCACGAGGATTGAGACGATCGACGAGCGCGGGGACGACCACGCGCCGCGCGTGCGAGCCAGCATTGCGCTCTCCGTGTCCGAGGATCTCCTATTCTGCCGGTGGTCGGGCGGGCTGTCCAGGAGCGGCCGCCAGGGAGGGGATCCGCCGCGCGAGCCAGATCGCGAGGAGGATGCCGGCGAGATCGCAGAGGAGGTCCTTGAGGTCGGCGGTGCGGGAGGTCGAGAGCAGCTGCAGCACCTCCTCGCCCGTGGCCGGCGCGAGCACGAGCACGAGCGAGAGCGGGACGCGCAGGCGCCCGCGGCCCAGGTCGCGGCCGTCGAGCCAGAGCTCGAGCCAGAACGCCAGGGCGCCGAAGAGCACGAAGTGGAGGACCTTGTCCGCGCCGGGCCAGGAGAGGAGCCGGTAGGGGAGGCAGCGGAGGTAGGCGAGCTCGGTGATCGCCAGGTCGAGGGCCAGCTGCGGCCAGAGGAGCCAGCGCAGG
The DNA here is from genome assembly GCA_022710245.1 of Myxococcota bacterium. The sequence continues at coordinate 581 of JAKLHH010000900.1, read as the reverse complement.
CGAGCGCGCAGGCCGGGGCGGACCTCGCCGAGCAGGCCGAAGACCGCGGCTCCGGCGCCAGCGCCGAGGAGGCCGCCGGCCAGGAGCGCCCACCCATCGTGCCGCACCGCGCCCAGCCCGCCGACCCCCAGCGCGCCGAGCGTCAACGCCAGCGACCGCCAGCGCCCGCGGGTGGCCAGGCCAAGCGCGACGGCGCCGGCGGTGAGCGCGGCCCCCGCGACGCTCACCGCGCCGTGGGGGGTGAGCAGGTCGAGGGCAGCCGCGAGCGCGCCCCCTGCCCCGCACGCCACCAGCAAGATCAGAGAGGGAGGGCGTCGCGAGGTCATACCTCGATTGAGGCAGCCGCGCGTGTCCGGCGGAGGGAGATCCGGTGGAGAGCTCGTGGCGATCCTGTGGCGGCCGCCGGGCCTACCGGCGGCGGGAGATCGCGGCCCACATGGGCGCCGGCACCACGGCCTCCGGCAGGTGGAGCCCGTCGACCACGGTCCAGAGTCGCGCGCGCTCCTCCTCGGTGACCACGTTGTCCGCGATCACCTCGCCCCAGGTCCGCTGCACGAACACGTCCACCACCTCGCGCACCT
>JAKLHH010000090.1 GCA_022710245.1 Myxococcota bacterium | reverse complement strand
GGGGCCAAGCCCCCGCCCCTCGTCGCCCGCAGCGGGCAGCGACGGTGGCGGTCCGCACGGCTCCCGCCCGCGAGGACGCGAGGGGTGGGGAGGGGCCCGCGAGCGGGGGTCCCCGCGCGCCGTCGATCTTGATTCCAGCTAATTCCTTAAAGCGGAGTTAGGGGGACGCGCCCGCGACGCTCAGCGCTTGCCGAGCAGCAGCACCGCGACCCCGACGCCGACCAGCACCAGCACCACGCTGACGAGGGCGATCAGCAGCCAGCGCGAGCGCGGACGCTCCTCCTGCGAGTGCTTCAGCGCCACCCCGTGTCCCCGCGCGGCGCCGCGCTGTCGCCTCGAGACCGGCGCCAGCTCGGCGGTGCTGCCCGCCGCCTTGCGCCGCGGCGGAGCGGGAGCCGGCGCCGCCGCGGGGAGCCTGCTGTTGAGCGGCACCTCCTCGATCGGCCTCTCCGGGACGATCACGACGATGCCGGTGTCGGGGAGGTTGAGCGGCGCGTCCGGATCCTCCTCCGGACCCAGCCCCGGGGAGGTGAGGCTCGTCGGGCTCGAGAACGGCGGCCCCGGCGGCTCCTCGGCGGGCGCCTCGCCGCCCGGGAGCTCGTCCTCGATGGCCGTGCTGAGCGCCTGGATGCGCGCCGACGGTGAGAGGTCACGGTGGAACGCGCTCGACAGCTTGTGCAGCACCTGCTCGGGCACCGGGCTTCGCTCCTGCGAGAGCACCGGCACCGTGGGATCGTCGGGCGCGTCGGGAGGCGCGTCGCGAGACTCGGTGGGCCTGATCGGCGGCAGCGGCGGCGGGATGATGGCCGGCGGCGGCGGGACGATGGCCGGCGGCGGCGGGATGGCCGGCGGCACCAGCGGCCCCGGCGGCGGCGGCACGATGGCGGCCGAGGGCGGTGGCACGAGCGGTCGCGGCGGCGGCGGGACGATCGCCGCCGAGGGTGGCGGCGGCGGCACCAGCGGCCGCGCGGAGGGCGAGCGCGGCGGAGGCGGGACGAGAGGGGAGCTCGGCGTCGTCGAGGGCACTATCGGGGGAGCCGTCCCTCGCGGCAGCGGCGCCGTCAGGCGCGGCGCCTTGATCGGCGGCAGCGGTGGCGGCAGCCCGAGCGGCAAGCTCGACTCGGGCGAGGTCGGCACCTCGTCGAGGGCGTCCTCGTCGGCCGCCTCGGCGGCTGCCTCGTCGCCGACCAGGCCGCTGCCCTGGGCCTCCCGGACCGTCTCGTCGAGCGACGGCCGCCGGGGCAGGTCATCGAGCGACACCCCGCCGAAGGACGCCTCGCCGGGGTCCTCCAGCTCGGGGCGCGCGCCCTCATCCTGCTGCCAGTCGTCCTCGACGACCTCCTCGCCCGCCGCCTCGCTGGCCCACGGCGCCTCCTCCGCGTTGGACTCCACCGGGATCAGCGGCTCCTCACCGAGGTGCTCCTCCGCGCCCGGCGGCTCCGCCAGCACGTTCGGCTCGAGGCCGGCGCCCATGGGGCGGTGCGGGAGGTCGATGCCGGTGCGTACCTCCGCGTTCGTCTCGCTGCTCTCCCGGTGCGACTTGCTCGACTTGCTCGACTTGCTCGGCTTGCTCGGCAGGATGGCGACGTCATAGTCACGCCCGCCTCTCTTGCGTCCTGCCAGGGGCTGGTGCTCGGTGGACTCCTCGGTAGCGAGGCCATCACCCGGCAGATCCGCCAGGGTCACCGACGCGGGCGGCGGCAGGTCCTCCTCGGCGACCCGGTTCCGCCGCGGCTCGGTGTCCACGGGAGGCAGCTCGAAGGCGTCAGAGAGCGAGCGCTCGCCAGGAGGCCGCGGTCGCGCGGGCCTGGCGGCCGAGCGTCGGGCCGCGTCGGGAGCGCTCTCGGACTCCTCCCGGCTGCTCCGCTTCCTGAGCGCGATGCGCGCCAGCTTCGCGGGCTCGGCGACCGTGCCTGGATCCGGATCGCGCTCCGACGTCGACGGGGTCTTGCGCTTGAGCTCCTCGCGCGAGAACGAGATCTTCGCCGCCAGGATGGGGAGCGCACGGCCGCACTTGTGGCAGATCGCCGTCCTCGCATCCGCGGCCACCGCGAACGCGTGAGAGCAGGTGGGACAGGTGATCGTCCGCGTCGTCATCCAGGCTAGACGACCTCGCCCGGGGCGCGGGGCTCACGTCCCGGACGCGTCTTGGTCAGGACGAAGTCTAACACAAGCTTCTTTGCCCAACGAATTTGCCGCCTTCTCGGGCGTCGCCTGCAACGTTGACCCGCGGGCGCTCGTCGGCACGGCTGCAAGCTGGCAAGGGGGCAGAGACAGCCAGCTGCGTTCAGCGCAGCAGCCCACCGAGGATCCGAGACACGCCAGGCGTGGCGTGCTCGACGGCGGAGCGGCTGGAGAGGAGCGGGCCCTGGGCGCTGAGGAAGAGGGTCGTCGGACCCACGCTGAACCGGCGCACCACCACCGGTGTGCCCTCGTGCTCGGTCTCGAGCAGCTCCGGTCCCTCGCTGCGGCCGACGCGCGCCGCGATCGCACCCGGGGAGGCGGCGCGGCTCGAGGCGGCCCACAGCTGCCCGAGCGAGTCCGAGAGGACCATCGCGTCGATGCCGTTCTCGTTCACCGCCTGTAGGAGCTGGAGGTGGAGCGCCTCGCTGGCCCACGGGCTGCGGCGGCGCCGCCGCTCAGACTGTCCGCCCTCGAACTCGCGCATGCCTCCAGGTAACACCTGCTGGTGCCCTGACGCAAAATTTCTCGGCAGGGGGGAGGGTGTGGGCGAAGTCGCCCTCGCCCGCTGCGCCGGGCGCTACATCCGCTGCCGCACGAAGCGTGGCAGGCCACAGCGGCGCGCGACCTCGCCGATCGGATCGGGGAGCCGCTGGACGTGCTTGTAGAGCGCCACCATCCGCCCCAGGTCGCGCCCCACGGCGCGATAGACCCGGTGGTGAAAGTCGAGCCCCTGGTTGTAGCGCCCGTAGTTCAGCAGCACCGCGTTGTTGAGGGGCTTGCGGACGAAGCTGCCCCAGGTCGCCGGATCGGGGAAGAGCTCGCGATAGCGGCGCTGCGCCCAGGCGAACTCCAGCTCGCGACGGCGCAGCTTCTCCTCCCGCGGGAGCGGGCTCGCGTAGAGCCGCTCCAGCCGCGCGTAGAGCTCGGTGACGAGCCGCCCCAGCGTCCGGCGCCGTCCGACCACGCCGCGGTAGCGCTGCACCTCGGGGCTGAGCGGACCGTAGATCCGCGCCAGGAAGTTGAGCGCGCCCTGGTCGCCCACGAACGAGGCGAGGCTCTCGTTGAAGGCGACCTGATCGCGCAGGAAGATGGTGGTGTGGGTCGTCTCGTGGATGACCACCTCGACCAGGCGGCCGACGTCGTCCTCGAGCATGGGGGAGTAGATCGGATCGGCGAACCAGCCGAGGCTGCTGAAGGCAGGCACCGGCCGCAGCTCGACGTCGAGCCCCTGACTCTCGAGGTCGCGCTGCGCGCGCCGCGCGTCGGCCCGCTCGAAGTAGCCGAGGTAGGGCACCCCGCCGATGATGGGGAAGCGCCAGACCTTCGGGCGCAGGCTGTCCTTCGGGCAGGCGGAGACGTTCCAGGCGAGCGGCTTGCCCCCGGTGTCATAGAAGCGCGTGTAGGCAGCGGTCAGGCGGAGCCCGATCTCCTCGTTCGCGTAGCGCCGGGCGAGCTGCACCAGCTCGAGCTTCTCGCGCCAGTCGCGGCGCAGGCCGGGCCGCCGTAGCATGACGTCGACGCGCTCGCGGCCGTGCAGCATCTTGAGCTGGCGCCAGGCCTGGCGCGCGACGTAGCCCGGCACCGAGCAGCCCGGCACGAGGACGAGCGGCACGAGGACGAGCAGGGCCAGCACCGCCGCGCGCACGGCAGCCGCTCGTCCACTGGCTGCGCGATCAGATGTCGTCGTCGTCCCCGCCGCCCGCCTTGCCGCCCTTTCCCTTCTTGCCCTTCTCGGGCTTGGCCTTGGCCTCGGGCTTGGCCTCGGGTTTGGCCTCAGGCTTTGCCTTGGCCTCGGGCTTGTCGGTCTTGTCGGTCTTGTCGGTCTTCTTCTCCCCCTTGTCGCCCTTCTTCTCGCCCTCGTCGTCGTCGTCGTCGGTCGCCTGAGCGGCGGGGTCGGCGGTGAGGTGCTTGAGGTCCTCCCAGAGACCGGCGACCACGTTCTCGGAGACGTAGATGGTCCCGCGCTTGGCCCCGGCGGTGGCGAAGAGCGTGACGTCGACGTCCTTCTTGGGGACGTCCTTGGCCGAGGCACAGTAGGCCTTCCACATGACGATGTGCTGGCGCTTCTCGCCCTGGCCGGTGGCGATGGCGTCCACCGACTTGCCGATGTTGTCCTCGAGGAGCGCCTGCGGCCCTGGCGGGTTGAAGGCCGCCTCGCTGAGATGCAGCGCGATCCACTCGAGCGACTCGCCGTTGATCGCGTAGACGACCTTCTCCACCTTCGGGTCGCCCGAGATCTTCTTCTGGTAGTACTTGAGCTGCGTGTCCTTCTGCCGCAGCATGCGCGGCTCCTCCTCGACGGGGAGCACGATGATGTCCTTGAGCGGCAGCGAGACGTAGTCGCAGCCGAAGTTCGGCTTGAGCGGCTTGACCTTGATCAGCCCCTTCGCCTCCAGGTCCGCGAGCACCTCCGCCGCGCCCTTGGCCCCCACGCGGTAGAGGGTGCCGGCGAGCGCGCCGCTGGAGACGAAGTGGTCCTTGTCCTTCTCGGTGACCTGCAGGAGCTGCCCCTTGCGCTCGTTGAAGCGGAGGATCGCGATGCGGTTCTCCTCCTTCGGCTCCCAGCGCCCCGAGGCGGTCTGGTCAGGGGGCCCGTCGCACTCGCTCGTGGTGTAGACGGTGAAGGTGTGGTTCTTCTTGAACTCGTGGCAGACGCCAGGCTTGCCGTCGAGGTCGAGCAGCAGCCACTGGCCGAGGAGCCACTCCGGCTCCTTCTTGCAGCCGCCCAGGACCAGCACGCTCAGCGCGAGCGCTGCCGCAGCCAGGATGCCCTTCTTCATGGTTCTCCTCCCTCGCGATCGGGTGTGGTGACCCGCTGCGACTCCTCCAGCCGCAGGAACCCGGCGCCTTGCAGCGCCTCGAGGTACCGCCAGATCAGCCGCAGGTCCGCCTCCGGGTAGTCGAGGCAGAGGCGGTCGTAGATGTCGAGCAGGGTCCGCTCGCCGTCGACCCACTCCAGCGCCGCCTCGCCCACGGGCTGGCCAGCGAGGAGCCAGTCGTTGTGGGCCAGCCACTCGCGGTCCGCGGGCTGCACCTCGCGGAGCAGGTTTGGCAGCGGCAGCGGGCCGGCGAGGGTCCGCTGCACCACCACCGCGCTGGCGCGCCGCTCGATGGCGGAGAGGGGACGGCGCTTGAGCGAGAGGCGGGCGCGCGGGCTCAGCGAGGAGGCGACCTCCGCGTGCAGCGCTCGCAGGGTCCCCTCGGTGATCTGCTCGAGGTCCGAGGAGGCCTCGGCGAGGCGCAGCGCCTGCTGCCCGGGGCCGCTCAGGTACTGGCCGCAGCTCAGGGCGGTGGCCTGCTCGCGGCGCAGACCCTCGCGCAGGCCGAGCTCGGCCTGCCAGAGGAGGTGACGGCCCTCGGTCGACGAGCGCTCCGGCTGGCGCAGCTCCTGCTGCACCAGCGCGCGCAGGCGCTCGGCGCGGCGGGCGAGCCGCTCGAGCCCCTTGCAGTGGCTGCTGCAGGCGAGCCGCGGCAGGTCCTCCTCCTGCAGCGTGCAGAGGTCGAGCGCGGCGCCGGCGAGGGCGCTGGTGAGGAGCTGCAGCGCGTGCGGAGGGCCGGCGGGGTGTCCTGGCTCGCCGGCGTGGCCGCAGAGCCAGAGCGCGGGCACGCCCACGTCGCGATCGACCAGCGGGAAGACGGGCGAGCCCGGCGCGTAGGGCGGCGTCTCCACCTGCAGCGGCCGCTCGACCCGGAACGGCGGCAGCGGCGCGCCTGCCCAGCGCAGGTGATCCTCGACGAGGTCCGGCAGGAACGACGCGCGCGAGGGCGGCGGCGCGTGCAGGCGCAGCCCCGCGGGCGCTCCGGGCAGGGTGAGGAAGAGCGCCGCACGCACCCGCGGCAGGAGCTCGCGATGCTGCGCCAGCCAGGCGACGAGGCCCGCCGGGCCGGGGACCAGGAGCAGCTGGAGCGAGCGGCGGAGCGGCGGCACCTCGCCGGCCACCACGCCGACGGCGATCGCCTGCATGGCCTCGCGCAGGCACGCCGCGGCGAGGGCGCCGCCGTCGGGGCCGAGCTCCGCCGCGAGCAGCACGCGCTCGCTCGCGAGGTCGCTCCCCTCGAGGACGGCGCTGACCAGCGGCAGGCGTCCGGTCTCCAGGGTCTGGCCCAGGCGCACCCGGGCCCAGACCGGCTCCTCGGCGGCGAGGCGATTGACCAGCGCGCTCCACTGCTGGAGCGTCAGGTTGAAGCCGAAGGGGCGGTGGCTGCCGAAGAGCGACGGGTCGCCGAGGCGGTTGGGCACCACGCGGTCCGGATCGGCCTCGCTGCCAGGGCCGCAGAGGAGCCCGTCGGCGTGGCGGGTCGCGAGCGCCTCCAGCATCACCGCCTGGAAGTGGTGGCCGCTCGCGAGCGCGAGCTTGCCCGGCATGCGGTGGCTGCGGTAGTCGCTGGCGCGGGTGCCGAGGCCGACGTCGACCACCTCGAGCAGGTCGCCCTCGGCGGCGGTGGCGCGCAGGGCGCCCATGCAGCTCGCCGGGTTGTCGGCGGCGCGGCAGATGGGGAGCTCGCGGCCGTCGCCGAGCTGCAGCCAGAGCTCAGCGTGCTCGGTGAAGGGCCGGCGCTCCACGCTCCAGCTGAAGTAGTGGTGCTCGGGTCCGGTGGGGAGGCTCGCCACCTCGACCTGCGCGGCGGGCCGCAGGCTCTCGGCCGCGCGCTCGAAGCAGCGCTCGAGCCCGGGTCCGCCCGGGAGCCGGTCGATGGCGTCGAGGTCGGCCGCGAGCGAGAGGAGGCGGCTCTTGGAGATCTGCGCGAGCAGCGTCTGCCGCTGGGAGTTGGTGACCACGCTGTCCTCCGGCGCGGCTATCTTACGCCAGAGAACCCATCGAAAACAGAGACAGGATCAGGGCGGTCAGTAGGATTCCTACCCACCTGCACATACAAGTAGTATGATGCTGGACGTCGGAGGTAACGATGCTGAGCCTGCGCAGGGACCGTCGCCGTCACGTCGTCTATATGACCCGCCACACCGAGTACCACTGCCGGGAGCGCGAGTGCGTTGGCGTGCGCGACCGCGAGACCGGAGAGTGGTTCCGCGATCACCCGGCGCTCCGCGGCAAGCTGGTGGGTGCCTTCTACCCTGGTCGGCGCCTGCTCAGAGACCAGCCCGCGGCGGGGATGCGGCTCGTCTTCGCGGGCAAGCTCACGGTGATGACCTCGAAGCTGATGGAGGCGAGCCGGCCCGAGCGCGAGACGATCTTCTCCTATACGAGCCTCTGCGCGGCGGGGGTCATCGCGTAGGCTGCGCCGCTCGCCCGGGGGTCACCGCGTAGCCTGCGCAGCTCGCCACACTCGCTGCTTCCTCGACGATTCCCTCTCGGCAATACGGCGCTCCGACGGACTTCGACGCACTTCGATCTTTGATCTTTGATCTTTGATCTTCGATCTTCGATCTTTGATCTTCGATCTTCGATCTTCGATCTTCGATCTTCGATCTTCGATCTTCGATCTTCGATCTTCGATCTTCGATCGAGCGCGAGCACGAGCACGAGCGCGAGCACGAGCACGAGCGCAAGCGCGAGCGCGAGCACGAGCACGAGCACGAGCACGAGCACGAGCACGAGCACGAGCACCCTCAGCGCCGAATTCGCCCCTGGAGGGCCCCCCGCCTCGCGCACGCCAGCAGTACGCCACCGAGGGCGATGTGGCGCTTGCTCCACCCCGACGCACCTTCGCCCGCTGGCAAGCCGAGCCGGCAGCGGCGAGGGTCCACCGAGAGAGCGCTGGCTCAGGGCGCGCGCGGGCTGGCGCCCGCCGCCGAGTGGCCGCACGAGCCAAACAAGAGCGGACTGATGGCGTGCGCGAGGCGCGGCGCAGCCGGGGCCCGACGAGATCAGCGTGGGGTGCGGCGCGAACGAACACTCGCCGCCCGGGCCCCGGGCTTCGCCGGGCCTCGCCCACGCGAGCGAGCCGCGTGTTCTTCTGTCTGGCGGTGGCGCGGGGCGCGTCGACAGTCGCCGCGCGACAAGGTCGCCGCGCGCCACTCCCGCGCTCGAAGGCCGTGCAGAGGCGGCTGCGCTCGAGAGGTACGCCGGGGACGAGCAGGTCGGAGCGCTCGCTTGCTTGCGCCTCGCTCGCCTGGTCGAGGCAGGGGCCCGGGCTCGCACGGCTTGAATTCACCGCAGGGGACTACTTGGACGGCTCGGACGAAGACGACACAGGAGAAGCAGACGAGGACGACGCAGGAGAAGCAGGAGAAGCAGACGAGGACGACGCAGGAGAAGCAGGAGAAGCAGACGAGGACGACGCAGGAGAAGCGGACGAAGCAGACGAGGACGACGCAGGAGAAGCAGGAGAAGCAGACGAAGCAGACGAAGCAGACGAAGCAGACGAAGCAGGATCGGGATCAGAATCAGGCGCCGAAGCCGAGAGGTCCGGCGAGGACGCGGCCACGCGGTCCTCGACGATCCCCTGCAGCAGCGTGACCACGTCGGCCGGCGGCTCGATGAACTTCACCCCGAACCCCGGCGCGAGCGGGGACTGGCGAAGCTCTCGCGCGACCCAGGCCACCTGGCCGCGGCAGCGCACCAGGTACGCCTGGCTCTTCTGCGAGATGGTGAACTCCACGTCAACGATGGTCCCCGGCAGGAGCAGCTCGCCGGTGCGGATGAAGAGCCCGCCCTCGCTGACGTCGCCGACCATCGCCAGGGTGCTCGCCGTGGCGTTCTTCGAGCGGAAGCGGATGAACTGGCTCTCCGGGACGCGCAGGTGGGCGCGCCTTTCGGAGCCCCCGTCCTCCTCGGTGGCGGGCAGCTGCTTGTCCAGCTCGTCCTCGGGCGTGATGATCACGTCCTCGTCGGGAGAGAGGAGCGTGTCGAGGACCTCGTCGAGGTACTCCACCGCCTCCACCGCGTCGGCGCGGTAGCTCTGCGTCGGCGCGGGCATGACGGGCACGCGCTCGAGCCCGATCAGCCGGCAGTACTCGTGGAAGGACTCGTCCGACTTCGGGGAGCCGAGCGCGCGGTTGGTCTCTCGGTAGAGCTCGCCGAGGAGGTTGTCCATCAGCCGCTCGCGTCGGCAGCGGCGGAGGATCTCCTGCACGCGCAGCACCAGCGTGTGCGCCGAGGGAGGCGGCCAGGTGAGGTAGCTGGCCACCCCGAGCAGCAGCGCGTCGTGAGCGCGGTTGACCTCGGGGTGCGTGGTGACCAGCATCAGCTCCACGATCGGGTTCGACTGGCGCAGCTCGGCGAGCAGCGCCGCGAGCGCGTCGCCGTCGAGGTCCGCGCTCATCGCGACCAGGTGGATGTCGCCAGTGGCCATCCGCGAGTGCGCCTCGTTGAGGCTGTCCGCGGTCTCCACGTGGAGCCCGGCGAGGAGGAGGTTCTCGCTGAGCAGGCGCAGGTCGGCGTCGTCCTGCTCCACGACGAGGATGCGATCGAACGCGCCGAGCGAGGCCTTGAACGCGGTCAGCCGCTGCTCGAGGAGGCTGGTGGTCGCGACCCGCGCGTCGGGTGGGAGGAGCTGCAGGCTCTCGCGGAGCTCCTTCAGCACGTGCGAGCGCATGCGCCGGTCGACGCTCCTCCGCACGGCATCGCGCACCTGCAGCCCGACCCGGTCGGTGCCCGGCAGCGGCTTCTGGATCAGGTCCAGGATGCGAAGGTCGAAGGCCTTGCCGAGCAGCTCGAGGCTCGGCTCCCAGGTGGTGACCAGGAAGTCGAGGTCGGGGTGGGCGGCGCGGAGCTGGCGGACCAGGTAGACGCCGCCCAGCCCGGAGAGCGACTCGGAGACGATCAGCAGCGGATACGTCTGCGTCCCGACGAGCTCCAGCGCCTGCTCGGCGGAGCCGGCGGAGCGGGAGGAGACCCGAAGGCGAAAGAGGCAGTCGTCCACCTGCTTGCGCATCGCCGGGTCGTCATCGACGACGAGGATGCGCGTCTCTCGCTCCAGACGGCGTCGGTGACGAGACCACTCGGCTTGCTTGAGATCGAGGGAGAGCACTGGGCGCATTGTCGACCGCGGAGCGCCCTGCGGTCAACCCGTCTGAGGGCTCACGCCTCGCGCGGGATGGGCCCGCCGGGGGAGGGGATCCCGAGGTGGTAGGGCAGCTGGATGCCGAACGGGATCGAGGCCGTCGCGTCGGGGAGTCGGAGCATCGCCGAGCCCGCCCAGCGGAGCACCTCATCAGCGAGGGTGTACTCGGAGCGCACGCAGCCCCCGCTGAAGCTCACCACCAGCTGAGAGCCATCCACCCACCAGCGACCGTGCACGCGGCTCGGGTCATGGTCGTTGTGGCGCAGCGAGAGGATCGCCTCGCCCCCCTCGAAGAGGTGGAACCAGACGTTGACCGCCACGAGCTCACCGCCGAGCACCATCATCCGCTCGTCGGCGGACCAGCAGCCAGCCAGCGCGCGCGCCGCCTCGGAGGCGGACTCCGGGAGCGCGGGCGCCCGCTCCTCGCCCTGCCGCGCCGGCTCGGACGCGAGCGGCAAGGGCGCCAGCCGCGCCGCGAGCGCGCTCGCCGCCAGCGTGCTGAGGTCGTCCGGGCCGGCGGGCGTCGTGGTGGGCTGCTCCGGAGGTGCGACGTCCCCCGGCGCGCCTCCTGCGGAGGCTCCGCGAGGGGCGAATTGCGGGTCCTCGCGGCCTGCGGCCGCTGCGGGATCAGACCGCCGCAACTCGCCCGGCGCGCCTCCTGCGGAGGCTCCGCGATGAAGGGCAAATTCCCGCGCGGCCAGCTCGGCGAGCTCCGAGGCCCGCTCGCGCTCGGCGAGCTCCGAGGCCCGTTCGCGCTCGGCGAGCTGCGCGGCCCGTTCGCACTCGGCGCCGGCGTCCTCCTCGAGGTCATCCTCGTCGTCGCCGTCGCCGGTGCGCTCGAGGAGCTCGAAGAACTCGCGGACCTCGCGCGCGGGCGCCTCGCTCGGCGCGCGCAGCGGCAGCAGCGGCTCGAGCAGCGCGCGCCGGATCACCGGGTTGGTGTCAGCGAGGAGCAGCTGCACCTCGGGGCTGCCGTCGGGCAGCGTCGGGCGCCGAGGCGGCAGCGGCTCGGACGTGAGCGGCGAGAGGTTCGGGAGACCGTCGAAGAGCACCTGGCTCGAGGAGGAGGTTCGCACGGCCACGAGTATGCGGGAGCCCCTCCTCGAAATCAAAAAACCGGACCCCCGCCCGCCAGGTACGGATCCCGTCTATCTCGGCGCCCGCGACCTGTGCTAAAACTGCGAGAACTGGCGCACTTCGAGGTCGAGCGGCGGCGAGAGGCTCCGCGCGCCCAGAGGAGAACCGATGCTCACCCAGCAGGCCTTGCACGTCGAGCTGTCCGAAGGCCGCCACGACGTCGTCGAGCTGGCCTCCCCCCACTTCGTCGGCCCCGTCGCCTACGCCTGGGACCTCCGCTCCAGCGACGATCCCACGGTCCTCGGCGCCGGGCCGCTGCTCGGCACCGGCGTCCCCGGCGCGAACGGTCTGGTCATCGCCGGCCGCTCGCCCGTCTGGGACGGGTTCCTGCCGTCGCTGATGGAGGGCGCCGCGCTGCCGCTCCTCGGGCTCGGCCACACGCTGATCGCGCTCCGCGGGCGGGCGCCGGCGCCATCCGTGCTGGTGCTCGCGCGTCGAGGCGGGGCGCTCGAGGCGCGCGTCGAGCCGCTCGACCCCGAGCCGCTCTGGAAGGAGGGCGGGCTCGACGCGCTGCTCGGCCAGGTCAGCGCCCGCGCGGCGGGCGAGCTCGGCAGCGCGCGCGTCCTCGCGGTGGGCCCTGGCGCGGCCCGCACGCGCGTCGGCGCCATCGGCTCGGCGGCGATCGAGGACGGCCGGCCGTCCGCCCTCCGCGGCTGGTTCCGTCGCGGCGGCTTCGGCTCCCGGCTCTGGCAGGTCCACGGGCTCTGCGCGGTGGTGCTCGGCAGCGACCGCGCGCCGACGCTGGACGACCCGGCGGGGGTCGCCGAGCGCTTCCGGCCGGGCATGAGCCTCGGCGAGCTGGAGGCGGCGGTCCACTTCGAGTTCAACCCGCGCTTGCTCCGCTGGGGCACGCTCGGCACGACCTTCAACCACCTCCGCCAGCGCGCGCTCTGGTTCAACTCGTCCTCGGTGCACCTCACCGAGGACGAGCGCGACGAGCTCAGCCGCAAGGCGCTCCTCGGCCGCTACCTGGCGCAGCTCGACGAGCAGCTCGCGCGCGGCGGGCACGAGAGCTGCGGTGAGGCCTGCCCGCTCGTCTGCCGCAAGCGCGCCGACGGTCGCCTCAAGGAGTTCGAGCCCTACGCGGCGCTGGGTCCGCAGCTCGGGATCGTCGACCAGGCCGCCGCTGATCGGCTGGTCGCGGTCTGCGAGCGCCAGGGACTGGACCCGGTCGCGGCGGGGGGCGTGCTCGGCTGGCTGATGGAGCGGCTGCACCGCGGGATCCTCGAGCCGCGCGACGTCTGGGTCAGCGAGCGGCCGCGCTGGTCAGCGCGCGAGCTCGACGCGGAGGCCGACTCGCAACACAACGCCCGCCTGGCCGAGCAGCTCCTCGAGGGCTGGCTGGCCGCGCCCTGGGGCGAGCCGCTGCGGCAGGGGCTGCGGACCGGCGCCCACGCGAGCGGCGCGGCCTCGGCGGCGCTC
>JAKLHH010000009.1 GCA_022710245.1 Myxococcota bacterium | reverse complement strand
CGGCGCTGCCCGCGAAGAGCAGGAGCGCGGCGGCGAGGCCACGGGCGAGGGCGGCGCGGGGCGTAGGCATGGGGACCTCCGCGGCGAGGATAGCCTGGTCCGGCCCGCGGAGGCGACCTCAACTCTCACCTCGACGCGCCTCTGGCTCGTGCACCGGCCTCGCGGGCTGCCCGCGCGACGGTGAGCCGCATGCACGCCGGACATGTGCAGTGCAGCATCGCGGCTGCAGTCGCACCTGCAGTCGAACGTCGTCGGATGAATCCGTTGACACGCTGCCGCTTGCAGTGTAAAGGGGCGCTCCATGTTGCAGTGCAACCAGGCAAGGACGAGCCGCGAGCAAGGAGGTTCCGTGGTGAGAGCGCTGATGGTCGCAGTGGTGGTCGGGGCTGTCGCGATGGGGGCGACCCTGACCGCGGGTTGTGGTGACGAGTCGGAGCAGGACCGCACGGTCCAGTCCGTGACGTCGGCCGTGAAGCAGCTGAAGGCCTCGCTGCTCCAGTGCGGCGAGACCAGAGGAGGCCACTTCGCCGGGCTGAGCAGCGTCCACCTCTACGCGCTCGACGTGACCCCGGGCGCCACGTACCGGCTCCGCTTCGAGGGGAGCTACGCCGCGAGCCGCGGGGCAGGCTTGCTGGTGCTCGACCCGCTCGGGGCCCAGGTCGCCCTCGGCCAGGACTCGCAGGCCAGCGAGGTCGCCGTCACCTTCCAGGCCGGCTCGAGCCCCGCGCGGTACTGGGTCGCGGTCTACTCGGTCCAGCTCTGGTGCACGGGCGACTACTCGCTCAAGCTGGTCTGCAAGGGCGTCCCGTCGAGCTGCGGCGCGACGGGGGGGCGATGCGTCCCGTTCGCCAAGGGGTGCGCCGCTGGTGAGGTGGCCGGCGCACCGCTGGGCTGCGCCGGAGCGCCGGGCAAGCTCTGCTGCAAGCCGCCCGTGTTCCTGCGGGCGCTCAAGGCGAGCTACCGCGCCCAGCTCGAGCAGCCGCTCGAGGAGGCCCTCGGTGCCTCGGCCGAGGCGATGCGCAGCCGGCTGGACCCGGTCGAGGCCCTCCTGACCAACAACCTGGGCGAGGCGATCTTCGTCAGCCTGGCGAGCGACCTCGGGCTCGAGGAGCAGACGCCGTCGGGCTGGCAGGCGACGCCGGCGGGGAAGTCCATCTACCCGCAGCGTGACCTCGCGCTCGCGCCCGGGGAGAGCGCCGTGGTGCTGCCGAGCCCGGCGCTGGCGCCGACGCCGGGGGCCTGGCGCCTCGCGCTCACCTATCGCCGCGGCTGCGCGGCGGGCCAGCCTGTCTCCGACGACAGCTGCGCGGCCATCGCGTCGGCGACCTCCGCGGCCTTCACGGCGAAGGTCTGCCCCGCCGCGACCCCGCCCGACCTCGCGGCCTGCCCTCACCGCGAGCTGCGCACGGTCTTCGCCGCGGACGGCGTCTGCGCCAAGAGCACGGAGTGTGTGCCGCTCTCGAGCCAGAGCTTCAGCGTGGCGCCGGTCCAGCCGACCCTCGGCCCCGGCGAGGCGCTGGTGAGCTTGTGGGGCAGCTCGGCCACGGATCTCTGGGCGGTGGGGGGGGCCTTGCCAGCGCCACCGGCCAAAGCCGTGCCTGGGAAGGGTGAGGTCCCGACGGACAAGGTCCCGGCGGACAAGGGTGAGGTCCCTGCGGACAAGGGCGAGGTCCCTGCGGACAAGGGCGGCGCGGGCACCACCGGCACGCTGCTGCACTTCGACGGCGCGGCCTGGACCAGCTTCGCCCCTGCCGGCACTCCGCGGCTGAACGACGTCTGGGGCACGGCGAGCAACAACGTCTTCGCCGTCGGCGAGGGCGGCACCATCCTGCGCTTCGACGGCAGCAGCTGGTCCGCCATGCCCTCCGGCACCAGCGCGAGCCTGGGCTCCATCCACGGCTCCTCGGCGACCAACATCTACGTCGTGGCCAGCACCGCGGCGACCATGGGCGCCGGGTGGAGCTCGTCGCTCCTGCGCTTCGATGGCAGCGCGTGGTCCCCCGTCGCGCTGCCCGCGTCGGCCGTGATGCGCGGCCCGCTCGCCTCCGTCTGGGTCGGCGCCGAGGATGACGTCTGGGTCGCGGGCGCGTCGGGGACGCTGCTCCACTTCGACGGACTGCAATGGAGCGCCGTCGCCGCCGGCGCGCTGGAGCACCTGGGCAAGCTCTGGGGCGGTCCCGCCGACCTCTTCGCGCTCGGGCAGCCTGGCCTCGGGTCCGTGCTGCTGCACTTCGACGGCGCTGCCTGGGCCCCCGCGACGGGCGTCCTGAGCTCGGTCTTCGCGGCCGGTGCCGGAGCGGCAGGCGCGCTCACGCTGGGGCTCGCGCGCAACGTCTGGAGCTACCAGGCGAGCAGCGGCTGGTCCGCGACGGTGCTGCCCTCGACGCCGGGGATCATCGTCGACGCGCTCGCGCTCCCGTCGGGCGCGGTCTTCGTGCTCGGATCGTCCGGCCACCTCTTCCACCGGCCGTGACGCGGGACCTCACCAGTCGGGGGCGGGAGCGAGAGGGTCAGGGTCCCTTGAGGATCTCCACCCGGTAGAGATCCCACTTGCCCGCGCCCCCGGGGCGGCTGGAGGCGAAGAAGAGCTCGCGCCCGTCGCGGCTGATGAAGGTCTCCCGCTCGTCGGCGGCGCTGTTGACCACCGGCATCGGCTGCGGCGTGCTGAAGGTGCCGTCGGCGCCGCGCTTTGCCCACCAGAGGTCGTCGCCGCCGGAGCCGCCGGCCCGCGACGAGGAGAAGACGAGCACCGACTCGTCCGGGCTCAGCGCCGGAGAGTCATCCGCCCCGCCGGCGGGGACGCTGACCGGCGCCGCCGCCTCGAAGTCGGCGTCGAGGCTGGCGCGCCTCGCCACCTGGAGCGTCTTCTCGACGGTGTCCGGGCTGGCGACGAAGTAGACCCGCAGCCCGTCCCAGGAGAGGAGGCCGTCGACGTCGATCCCCGCGGTGCTCGCGGCCGAGCGCGTGAAGTCCGCGGCCTTCCACTCCACCGCCGCGCTCGGGCGCCGGCCGATCAGGAGGTCGGGCGAGTCGGGGACCGGGCCGCGATCGGCGGTCAGCACGGCGTGCAGCAGGTCCGCGGACATGCTCAGGCTGTACTCGCTCCCGGCGGTGGTGAGCGCCTGGAGCGGCGAGGCGGCGCCGAAGTCCGAGCCCCACTGGCTCCGGACCGCGCGGTAGAGGTCCCAGTTGAGGTGGCCGCCGTCGCTGGCGTTGGCCCTGGCGAAGGTGAGCGTGATCCCGTCGGGAGCGAGCCACGGGCTGCCCTCGTAGGCGCTGGTGTTGACGGTGGCCGGCAGCTGCGTGACCGGCCCCAGCTGCCAGGCTCCGCTGCCGAAGGGGGACTGCCCGTCGCCGCCGCGACCGGCGTCGGCGATGGGGCCGACGGTGCGCACACAGCCAGCGCCGAGGGCCAGCAGCAGCAGCAGGGCGGAGCGAGCGCTCCTCGCCGGCCAGGGCAGACCGTCCACGCTCAGGCGCCTCGCGCGGGCTCCGCGAGCGCGCGCCAGAGGCGCTCCGGCGTGAAGGGCGACTGCAGCAGCCGCGCGCCCGTCGCGTGGAAGATCGCGTTGGAGATGGTCGGGAGCGGGCCGTTGATGCAGATCTCCGAGACGCTCTTCGCTCCGTACGGCCCCGAGGGCTCGTAGGTCGGCACCAGGATGGTGACGAGCTCGGGGAGGTCGCGCGGGCCGGGGATGCGGTAGTGGCGCAGGCTCGGGTTCAGGCAGCGCCCCTCGGCGTTGAAGCACATCTCCTCGGTGAGCGCGTAACCGATGCCGTTCGCCACGGCGCCCTCGATCTGCCCCTCGGCGAGCTTGGGGTTGATCGCGGTGCCGCAGTCGACCGCCGCCACGTACTTCACCAGCTTGATGAAGCCCGTGCGCGTGTCGACCTCGAGCTCGGCGAAGTGCGCCGCGAAGGGCGGCGGGGAGACGTGCGAGATGGCGGAGCCGATGGCGCCGATCTGGAACTGGTCGCGGTCGTAGAGCGCGCGGCAGGCGATCTTGTCGTAGCCGACGCTCTTGCCGCGGGCCTCGGCGCGGCCGTCGACCAGCGTCACCTCCTCGGCGGGGACGCCGAGCATCGCGGCGGCGACCTCGACGATCTGCGCGCGCACCTTCAGCGCGGTGTCGCGCACCGCCTGCCCCGAGAGGTAGGTGGTGGAGGAGGCGTAGGCGCCCACGTCGAAGGGCGTCAGGTCGGTGTCCGAGGAGTAGACGATCATCCGGTCGAGCGAGGTGGCGAGCGCCTCCGCGGCGATCTGCCCGAGGACGGTGTCCGAGCCGGTGCCGAGGTCGGTGGCGCCCACCGCCAGGTTGAACGAGCCGTCGTCGTTCATCTTGATGAAGGAGGAGCCCATGTCGATCTCGGGGATCGACGAGCCCTGCATCAGCGCACAGACGCCGACGCCGCGGCGGTGGCGGCCGCGGTCCTTCCAGGCGCGCTTCTCCTGCCAGCCGATCGCCGCGGCGCCGAGCTCGAGGCAGCGGTCCAGGCCGCAGGAGCCGATCTTCTGCTCCACGCCCTCCTTGCCCTCACCCAGCGCGCGGAAGACCGGCGAGCCCTCGCCTGCCTGGATGTGCAGCTTGCGGCGCAGCTCGATCGGATCCACGCCGAGCTTCGCCGCCGCCTCGTCCATCACCACCTCGAGCGTGAAGGCGGCCTGGGTCCCGCCGTAGCCGCGGTAGGCGCCGGCCACGGGGAGGTTGGTGTAGACCGAGTCGGCGTCGAAGCCGAGGTTGGGGCAGCGGTAGAGCGGGAGCGTCTTCGCGCCGCAGTTGCAGACCACGGTGAGCGCGTGGCTCCCGTAGGCGCCCGTGTTGGTGCGCGCGCGCATGTGGAGCGCGCGGAGCTCGCCGCTCTTGCTGAAGCCCGCCTTCACCTTGACCACCGACGGGTGGCGCGTGCGGGTGGAGACGAACTCCTCGGCGCGTGTGTACTCCAGCTTCACCGGGCGGCCGGTGCGCAGGCAGAGCATCGCGACCAGGTCCTCGAGGACCTCCTGCTTGGCGCCGAAGCCCCCGCCGATGCGCGGCTTGATCACGCGGATCTTGCGCACCGGGATGCCCACCGACTGCGCCACGATGCGGCGCACGTGGAAGGGGACCTGCGTCGAGGTGCGGATCACCAGCCGCCCGTACTCGTCGAGGTGGCAGATGGTGATGTGCGGCTCGATCGGCGTGTGCTGGCCGTACTGCGTCTCGGTCTCCTGCTCGACGACGAGGTCGCTCGCGGCGAAGCCCGCGTCGAGATCGCCGATGCGCATGTCGACCTGCGCGGCGATGTTGCGGCTGGGGAAGTAGGGGACCGGGATCACCGCGCGGCAGTCTGGCTCGTCGTGGATCACCGGCGCCCCCGGAGCGTCCGCCTTGCGGAGGTCGAGGACCGGCTCGAGGAGCTCGTAGTCGACCTCGATCAGCTTCAGCGCGCGCTCGGCCGTGGCGCGGTCCTCGGCGGCCACGGCGGCCACGCGGTCGCCCACGTGGCGGACCTTGCGGTCGAGCATCGGCGTGTCGTAGGGGGAGGGCTCCGGGAAGCCCTGCCCGGCGGTGGTGTGCAGGTTGCGGGGCACGTCGTCGGGCGTCAGCACGCAGACCACGCCGGGGAGCGCGCGCGCCTTGGACGCGTCGATCCGCGTGATCCGCGCGTGGGCGTGCGGGCTCCAGAGCACCTTGGCGGTCAGCATGCCGGGGATGACGACGTCGTCCGTGAAGGCGGCGCGCCCCGCGGCGAGCGCCAGCGCGTCCACCTTCAGCTCGCTGTGGCCGACGACCTTGGTCTTCGTCTCGTCCATCAGCGTCCCTCCTTCTCGGTCTGCAGCAGCTCGGCCGCGCGCAGCACCGCCTTGACCTGCTTCACGTAGCCGGTGCACCGGCAGAGGTGGCCGTCGAGCGCCTCGCGCACCTCCGGCTCGGTCGGGCGCGGGTTCTCGTCGAGGAGCGCCTTGGTGGTGAGGATCATCCCGGGGACGCAGTAGCCGCACTGCACGCCGGCCTCCTCGGCGAAGGCGCGCATGATCGGGTGCGGCTCGCTGGTGGTGCCGAGCGCCTCGATGGTGGTCACCTGGCGCTGCCCCATCGCCGCGGCGAAGAGCAGGCAGGCATAGTGCGGCGCGCCGTCGAGCAGGACCACGCAGCTGCCGCAGGTGCCCGCCTCGCAGCCGCGCTTGACGCCCTGATAGCCGGCGCGGCGGAGCGCGTCGAGGAGCGTCTCCGCGGGCTCCACCGCGAGGTCGCGGGGCTGCCCGTTGATGGTCAGGTGGATGGTGATCATGCGGCACCTCCCGCGCGCTGGGCGGCGAGCGCGAGCGCGTCGGCGACCAGCGCCTCGACGAGCTGGCGGCGGTACTCGATGCCCGCCCGGAAGTCGGCGGTGACCTTCGTCTCCTCGGCGGCCTTGCGCGCGGCGGCCTCGAGGACCTCGTGGGCGGGGCGCTGCCCGGCGAGCGTCGCCGCGGCGACGGGCAGGAGCTGCGGCAGCCCGCGCACCGCGCCGACCGCGAGGCGCGCGGCGCGGATGGCGCCGCCATCGAGGGTGAGCGTGGCGGCCACGCTGGCGAGCGCGTGGTCGGTGGAGTTGCGGGCGAGCTTGAGGTAGGCCGAGCCGGTGCCCGCCGGCGGCCGCGGGATCACGACCTCGGTGAGGAGCTCGCCGCCGGCGAGGAGCCGCGACGGATGCTCGGCGAAGAAGGCCTCGGCGCCGAGCTCGCGGCGGTTCTTGCCGTTGATGACGAAGCGCGCCTCGGCGCAGGAGAACGCCACCGGCAGGTCCGACCAGGCGTAGACCATCACGCAGTTGCCGCCCACGGTGATGTGGTTCTGCAAGATGCGCGAGCCGATCGACGCCACCGCCTCGAGGACGAGCGCGGGCGGTTGCCCGGCGAGCCGCCGGCGCAGCGCGGCGCAGGTGACCATCGCCCCGAGGTGGAGCCCATCGGCCTGCTCCTCGATCTTGTCGAGGCCCAGGCGGCCGAGGTCGACCAGGATCTCGACGCGCGCCGAGCGCGAGACGCTGAGCGCGGTGCCCCCGGCGAGGGGACGCGCGCGATCGCCGTGCTCGTCGAGCAGCGCGAGCGCCTCGGAGAGGCTCCGGGGCTGGTAGAAGGCCTTCAGCTCAGGCATGTCAACCTCCGCCAATGGCGAGCAGGATCTCGACGGCCTGGACGCCGTCGAGGGGCGCCTCGAGCGCGAGCCGGGCGCCGTCGGCGAGGACGGTGAGCGCGGACATCTCGTCGGGGCGGTAGCCGAGGCTGCGGAGCAGGTCGGCGAGGGTGGCGAGCCCGTCGCGGCCGAGCTCGAGGCTGCGCTCGGGGCCAGGCCGGCGCACGGGGCCGATGAAGCGGACCGTGATAGCGGACATCGGCGTGCAGCATACACCAAGGCGCTGCTCCGGGGGAACGTGCGGCGAGCCTGGCCGGCGCCCGGCGCTCTGCGGTAGGATCAGCACATGGTGCGCGCCTGCTGGCTCATCGTCGCGCTCCTCCCGGCCTGCGCCGGGACGCGCCCGCTGCCGCACGGCGACCGCGGCGCCGACTCGCGGGGCCTGCAGTGGAGCGAGGGCGGCTCCTGGCTCGGCGACGGGCCTGCTCCGGACCGCTCGCTGTTCCCCGATCAGCAGCGGAGCGACGGCCCGCGCCCGGACGCGAAGCGGGTGGACGCGAGGCCGCTCGATCTCCCGCCCGCCGATCACCCCAAGCCGAAGCCTGATCAGCCGCCGTGCCCCGGAGGCTGCGACGACGGCAACGCGTGCACCGCGGATGCCTGCGTCGCCAACGCGTGCACGCACACCAAGCTGGGCCAGCTGGTCCATCGGTACTACAACCCTGCGACCGGGGCCCACGCCTACGGCACGGCAGCGGGGCCAGGAGGCTTCAGCGACGAGGGGGCGGTCTTCCGGGTCATCAGCGGCGCTCCGGCGACGGCCACCATCTACGAGCAGACCAACGGCAAGGACTTCATGCTCTCGGTGAGCGCCAGCGAGGGCGTGGGCTGCTGCGGCTACATGACCTGGGCGGCGCTCGGGGGCGGGTTCGCGACGGCGACCGGGGGCGCGGTGCCGCTCTACCGGCTCTACCACCCGACGATGGGCCTGCACCTCTCCTCGACGGATCCGAACGAGGGTGTCTCGGGGGGCTACCAGCTCGAGGCGGCGACGGTTCACGTCTGCTCGCCCTAGCTCCGAAAAGCGAACACTGGCTGGCCCTCGAGCCACGGGCAGTCGCCGCGATCTGCGACTTGCAGTGAGCAGGTTGGCAGTGTATGGACTGCGGGACTTCGCGAGCTTGGATGGATCACGCGGTGCGTGGCGCACATCTTGCTGCGCCGCGGCTCGGCCCTGTACAGCACGAGCCGTTGCTCCGCTGGTCCTGGACCGGGAGGGGCACCTGAGCGGCGCCGCCTTCGTGCGGTGGCCGAACGTGTGCTGAGCAGCTGCTCGGCTGTGTGGTGGACTGGTCACGGCTGCTCTGCACTGCAAGCACCGCAGGCGAGGCTGGAAATTCGCCCTTCATCGCGGAGCGTCCAGAGGACGCGAGCAGGGCGAATTCTCGGAAAGCGGAAGCACGCTCGTTCGTAGGTAGGACACGGGAACACTTTTACCCAGGGGACCGCTCAATGACGCACCTTCACTCACTCTGGATGGCAGTGGTGTTCCCCCTCGCGCTGAGCGCGTGTGGCGGCGACGGGCAGGTCGCCACCAGCGACGACCTCACCTCCGACCAGGCGGTCGAGCGCGAGCTCACCATCAAGGCCTACGTCTACGTGGACGAGACCGCGACGAGCTACGCGGTGCAGAACGAGGTGCAGCGGCAGGTGCGCACCGCGTTCGGCCCGCTGCGCATTGGCAAGATCAGCGTCGATGATCGCGAGTTCCACAACAACATCGACCCGGCGACCTTCGTCAAGAGCGTGCTCGAGGTGGTGAAGAAGGGCGAGGACGGCTCGCGCAGCGTGGTGAAGAAGATCGCGCGCGTGGGCTACACGTACAAGGCGCGGGCGCTCGTGGAGAAGAGCCTCGCCGCCCAGAGCGCCTACTCGCTCGCGCTGCTGATGGGCAGCTACCAGTCGTTCGTCTCCGAGATCCTGAAGAGCTGCGTCGAGAACTACGAGCACGACCGCGAGTTCGAGAGCTCGTTCTGGTACGTCTGGGCACCCAACGAGGCGACCTGTCAGGCGCTGATCCAGAAGGAGGTCACCGAGCTCGACAAGGAGCGCGCCGGGCTCGCCGAGAACCAGATCTCCGAGCGCGAGCTGGCGCGCCGCTACCTGCCGATCAACGCGGAGCTGAAGCCGACCACTCCGCCGAAGGCGACCTACCCGGAGTACCACCTGCTCTACTCCCTCGATGACTCGCTCCGCGATCGCATCGTGGTCTACGAGATCGCCGGCGTCGCGTCGCACGACACCGACCCCGTCGACGACCGCTTCGAGAACGACCTCGGCCTGAAGGAGTTCTTCAAGACGTTGAAGGTCCTCTCCGACGGCTTCAAGACCCTGCGCGTGGCCCAGGGCAGCGCGGTCAACCCGCTCAGCATCACCTTCAACGGCAAGACCTACCCCGCGACCTTCCAGGATCTGTACAGCTGGATCGTCAACCAGAGCAGCTTCCCGCCCGGGATCGCCGCGGGCGACAGCCGCGCCTTCCGTCGCGCGGTCCACGACACCATCCTGCTCAAGTGGCTCAAGCTGGAGGTCCCCCTCGTCGTCAGCGGCGGGCGCGGGTCGAAGAACATGACCCTCGAGCTGCGCATGCTCTTCGGCGCCGACTCGAGCTGGAACGTGCGCAGCTACTTCAAGGAGGCGTTCAAGAACGGCGACGTGGTCATCTACAACGGCCACTCGTACATCGGCGCCGGCCCCCTCGATCCGAGCAACTACTCGGCCAGCGACTTCCACGGCCGCTACCAGATCCTGATGTTCAACTCCTGCGTGTCCTTCAACTACTACGGGGTGAGCTACTTCAACCTGAAGAGCGGCGGCACGAGCAGGCTCGAGATCGTCTCGAACGGCCTCGAGGTCTGGATCCAGGACGGCGGCAAGTCGGTGGGCCAGCTGATCCGCGCGCTCTTCGACGGCAAGCAGAGCTCCTGGCTGCAGGTGCTGCAGAAGACGCAGGTGAGCACCTACTGGGGCATCCACGACCCGAACCGGAACGTCGACGGCGAGCAGGACAACCTCTACGACCCGACGACGCAGCCGATCACCGTGAAGGAGGGCGCCGGCCCCACGCCGACCCTGCAGGTCAAGAACACCAGCGCGGCCTGCGGCGGCACCGCCTCCGGCACGGTGCAGCTGACGGCGACCGCGCAGAACGCCGCGCGCGTGGAGTTCTACGCGGGCCTGGCCAAGCTGGCGACCGACACCACGGCGCCCTTCGGCGTCGCCTGGGACACCAGCAAGGTCGGCAACGGGCCGGTGCAGGTCCGCGTCGTCGCCAGCGACGCGACCGGCGCGACCGTCGAGGACGGCTGCTCGGTGACGGTGCAGAACAGCCCCACCCCGACCGGGAACCTCCTCGAGGACACCATGGAGTCCGGGAGCAGCAACTGGACGGCGACGGGCCTCTGGCACCTGGCCAAGAGCAGCACCTGCGCCCCGCCGGGCTACGCGTCCGCGGTGACGGCCTGGTACTTCGGCCAGGACGCGAAGTGCAACTATCAGGGCGGCGGTACGGTGAAGGGCACGCTCACGTCGCGCGTGGTGACCGGCGTCAGCGCGACCTCCAGGCTGAGCTTCAGGCTCTTCCGCGAGGTGGAGAGCGGGAGCTCGGGCAGCTACGACCGGACCTCCGTGGAGGTCGCGGTCGACGGCAGCACCTCCTGGAAGAAGATCTGGAGCAAGGACTCGAAGGCTCCGTCGGTGAAGAGCTGGGAGAGCTCGGGCGACCTCAGCCTGGCGGAGCTCGCCGGCAAGAGCGTCCGCGTCCGCTTCAACTTCGACTCGGTCGATGGTCAGGACAATGCCCACGTCGGCTGGCTGATCGACGACGTGGTGATCACCCCCTAGGTTCCCCGCCGAACTGCGCTGTTGTCACTCTCCTGCGCGGTTCAAACGCCCCCTGCTTCATCGTATCGCCTGCGCGAGGCGATACGATGAAGCGCTTTTTTCCCCTCCGCCGAAGCCGTCGGCCCTCGGCTGTCGCTTTTGAGGTATCCTTCCGCGGCCCAGCTCGAGGAGCCCCATGGACGTCTCCGCCCGCCACGCCCTGAGGACGGTGCAGACCTATCAGCAGCTCGCCCCCCGCTACGATCGCGTCTCGCCGGTCGCCAGCTCCCTGCTCTTCGGCAGCGGCGCCGCCGTGCTGCCGGAGGTGCTCGCGGCGATCGCCGCGCGGCCGGGCGAGACCATCCTGGACGTCTGCTGCGGCACCGGCGCGCTCGCCGCGGCGCTGGCGCCCGCGGTGCTCCCGGGTGGGAGCGTGACCGGCGTCGACCTCTGCGGCGAGATGCTGGCCGTGGCGCGCACGAAGACGAGCGGCGAGCACGTCCGCTTCGTCGAGGGCAACGCGGAGCGGCTCCCGCTCGAGGGTGACGCCTTCGATCGGGTCTGCTGCACGCTGAGCCTCCACGAGATGCCGCCGGCGGTGCGGCAGGCGGCGCTGCGGGAGCTGCGTCGGGTCACCAGGCCCTTCGGCCGCGTCTACCTGGTCGACTGGCACCTCCCCGACGGCCTGCTCCGGGGCCTGCTGCTCCACGCGGCGATCCGCCTCGCGCTGAGGCCCGAGATCGGCGTCGACTTCCTCACCGGCGGTGTGGTCGCCGAGGCGACCGCGGCCGGGCTCGTCGTCGAGCGCTTCGCCACCTTCGCTGGCGGTGGGCTGCAGCTCGTCGTGGCAAGGAAGGTGTGAGATGGGCGCTCCCAGGCCCTCCGGTGGCGCGGCCCAGCAGCGTGGCAGGCAGGAGCCCTCCGAGGACCGCTCGCTCCCCTGGCGCACGGCGGTCTCGGCGCTGGTCATGGCGCTCGGCGGCTGCGCTGTCGGCTACGCGGTGGTGCGGGTGCTCCTCACCATCGCCACGCCCGCCTTCGGCAGGTACATCCGTCCGGTCGCGCTCGCGGACGATCTGGAGCGGCTGCAGGCGCTCGCCGCCGGGAACCCGCGCGTGGCCATCACCGTCGCCTGGGCCACCCTCCTGGTCGGGGCCCTCGCGCTGCCCTTCCTCTTCAACCGCACCTGGTGGTCCCGCGGCGCGCTGACCCGCGTCGGCGTGCCCAAGATCATCGTCGGCGCGGTGCTCGTCGGCGCGCTCGAGGCGCTGGTCTCCTTCATCACCAGCTCCGCGGGGGCGACCGGGGGCGTGCTGGCGACGACGGTGCCGGGCGGACAGATCGCGCTGGCCGGACCGCTCGTGCAGCTCGGCGGCCAGGCGGTGGCGACGGCGCTCCTCTTCATCATCCTCGGCGAGCTGACGCTCGGCGGGCCGCCCGATCGCTGGCGCAGCCCCTGGTGGAGCGGGCGCGGGATCCTCGGCTGGTCGCTGGCCGGCCTCGCGGCGGGCGCCGCCCTCGCCGCGCTCGCGGGGCATCTGGCGCCGCGGCTGCAGCTGCTGCTCAACGCCTCGCTCGAGCTGCTGAACGAGTCGGCCGAGATCAGCTCGCTCGGCCTCTCTCGCGTGCGGCTCGGGATGCTGGTCGGCTGCGGCCTCCTCGGCGCGGCCGCGGGCGGGCTGCTGGTCGCCTGCTCTCCGTCGCGGGCGGGGCTCCGCCGCCGGCTGATCGCGCTCGGGCTCGCCGCGCTCCCGGCGGCGGCGCTCCTGGCGGTGGGGACCTGGTTCACGCGCCACTGCCTCGAGGCGGGCGAGATGAAGGTGCGCACGCTGGCCGCAGCCGCCGGCGTCGCGGAGCGCGGGCCGGAGCGGCGCATGCTCCTCGGCGCGCCCGGCGGCGCTCGGGTCGTGCGGTTCCCGACGTCGGTGGAGGTCCTCTCCGGCACCCAGGCGCAGAGGGTGGCCGCGACCCCGGCGAGCGAGGCGGCGCTCCGCGAGTACCTGAGCAAGCGGGCCGGGCGCTGGACCGTGCACACCGCGCCGGCCTGGCAAGCCCTCGCCACCATCCCCGATCGGCTGCTCGAGCCGGAGCACGCGATCCGCGAGCAGCTCGCGGCGACCGCGGTGACCCGCTCGCTGCTCTTCCCGCAGCTCCTCGCGTTCCGGCTCAGGCGCATGCCGCTGACGCCGGCGGTGCGGGCGGCCGGGCTGGAGCTCCTCGACGAGTCGCGCTTCCGCGCCGGACCGGACGGGAAGGCGAAGCTGGCGCAGGTGGCGCTGAACCTCGGCGACCTGGCGCGTGCGCGCGTCCTCTGGAAGC
The DNA here is from genome assembly GCA_022710245.1 of Myxococcota bacterium. The sequence continues at coordinate 10,058 of JAKLHH010000009.1, read as the reverse complement.
AGGCGCGGGACGGCGGCTATCGGCCTGACGGCACGGTGAGCGCGCCCGAGGCGCTGCCGCCGAGGGACGGGGCGATCCGGGGCCGCGTCTTCCTCGGCGAGCAGCCGGCGGTGCGGCTGCGCGTCGCGCTCTACTACTCGAGCAAGGGCCGCCCGCTGGACCGCCCGCCGACCGACGTCAGCCTGCTCGCCGCGACCAGCACGGACGAGGGCGGCGCCTTCGTCTTCCAGGGGCTGGGCGCCGAGCCGTACGTGCTCGGGGTGCTGCTCCCGGCGGAGCTGAAGGGGCCCGTGCGCGCCAGCGGGAGCCTGGGCCCGCTCGATCTGGCGCGCGGCGTGCGGCAGCCCGATCTGGGGGTGCTCCGCATCGAGGCGCGCTGACAGCCCCTGATCAGCGCGCGAGCACCGGCGAGCTCAGCGCCGTGACCTGCCTCAGGTAGTCGACCAGTCCCTCGGCCATGCTCACGTGCAGGCGCCGCACGGGGCGCAGCTTGCCGGCGCGGCCGGTGAGGAACGAGAAGAGCAGGCGCCGATCCTTGAAGCCGGCGAAGCCCGAGAGCGCGGAGATGCCGCTCAGCGTGCCGGTCTTCGCGCGCACGAAGCCGGTCGCCTGCGAGCCCTCGAAGCGGCGGAGCAGCGTACCGTCGAGGCCAGCCAGCGGCAGCGAGGCGAGGAGGTCGGGACCGACCGAGAGGTCGGCCGCGGCGCGCTCGAGGACCGCGAGCAGGTCGGCGGGCCGGATGCGGCTCCGACGCGAGAGCCCGCTGCCGTTCTCGAGGAAGAAGGTCCCCGGCCTGACGCCGACCTTCTTCAGGTAGAGCGCCACGGCGCGCCGCCCCTTGTCGAAGGTCGCCGGCGCGCCGAAGACGTCCGCGCCGAGCGCGAGGAGCAGGTGCTCGGACATCACGTTGCTGGAGACCTTGTTGCCGCGGCGGATGATCGCCGAGAGCTCCTCGGAGGTGTGCTCGGCGAGGACCGGGGTCTCGGGGGGCGTGGCGCGCCGGCGGAGCGGGGCGCCCGCCACTCCCGGCGCGGGGCCGACGCGGATGCCCTGCGCGGCGAGCTGGCGCAGCATGGTGTGGCCCGCGTAGAGGGCGGGGTGGTAGACGCGGCGCCAGTACTGCTTGGGCTCGCTCTCGACGGCGATGCGCCCGCTCACGTGGACGCCGGTGCGCGCCCCGGCCGAGAAGGTCGCGACGCGGAGCCGCGTGCGGTGGGACGTGACCACCTGCGCGCGCAGGTCGAGGTAGTCGCTCTCGGCGGCGACGGAGACGAGCCCTGGCTGCCCGGGTGCCTCGCCGGGCGAGACGGTGATGCGCAGCACGTTCCCGTTGAGCGAGAGCGCGTCGACGCCGGCGCGGAACGGGTGCGAGCTCTTGAAGGCCTTGAAGCCCGGCGGGTCGCTCGTCTTCTCGCCGAAGGCGGAGGTGTCGAGGTAGATCGGGCCCTCGACCTCCTCGACGCCGAGCTCGTGGAGGTCGGCCGCCAGGGCGCCGAGCGCGGCGCTGGTCAGCGAGGGGTCGCCGCTCCCCTGCAGGGTGAGCCCCTTCACGCGCGCGCCGTCGACGACGCCGAGGAGCCGGGTGACGAAGCGGTGCTCAGGACCGAGCTGGGCGAGCGCGGCGGCGGTGGTGATCAGCTTGATGTTGGAGGCCGGGTTGAAGGGGAGCTGCGCGTTGCGGTCGAGGAGGACGCGCCCGGACTCGGCCTCCTTCACGATGACGCCCCAGAGGCAGCGACGGCAGCGGAGCATCAGCCCGGTGAGGCGCTGCTGGAGGACCGCGGCCGGGTCGGTGGGCTCGACGAGGCTGCTCGTGGTGGCCTCGCGCGGCGGCTCGCCTCCCGCCGGGGCCGCGAGCAAGAGGACGACCAGCGTGGAGAGGACGAGCAGCGTCGCGAGGACCCGGGTCGAGCAGCCGGCCGCGACGCTCATACCCTCATCATACCACCGAGCGGGGGCGGCGCGGAGTTCGCGGCAGGGCGCGCCAGGGCGCGGGGTCAGCGCAGGATGCGCTCGACCAGGTTGAAGTCCGAGCTCCAGGCCCCCGCCAGGTGCCGCTGCAGCTCGTCCTTGGCCAGCGCGTAGCTGTCGTCGACGAGGCGGGCGCGGACCAGCGCGTCGAGGCGCTGCTCCTTGGACTCGCCGCCGCCGAGCTGCTTCTCCGCGGCGCGCCGGCGCAGGGTCAAGAGCTCGCTCATGCAGCCGTCGAGCATCTGCCCCTCGGCGCTGGCCTGCAGCTCGCCGAGCGAGGCGAGCTGCAGCGGGTCGGGCGGGATGCCCGCGCAGCTGAGGCCGTCGCCGAAGGTGTCCGCGGCCGAGGCGGCGCCGGTCACGGGCCGCGAGGAGACGACCTCGCTGCCGCGCGTGACGGTCAGCGCGCCGGAGGTCGAGACCTGCCGGGAGACGGTGAACCGCTCGTAGAAGAAGAACTTGTAGATCGGCTTCTCGATGAAGCGCGGGCAGGCGCCGTGGCGTCGCTCGAGGTCGTCGTAGTCGCGCTGCGCCGAGGCGAGCTGGCTCTGCGCGCTCTGCACGCCGCTCGTGCAGCTCGAGGCCTGCGGCTCCGAGGCGCAGCGGGCGGCGGCCTGGTCGACGGCGCGGCGCGCGGTCTCGAGCGAGCTCTTCGCGCTGTCGGCACGGCTCCTGAGCGCGTCGCACTCCGGGTTGGGGAGGCGCTCGGTGCCGACCTGGCACTGTGCGCTCTTCTGGTCGCGGGTCTGCCGCTGCGCGCTCTCCGGGCGCCGCGGCCTGAGCAGCAGCTGGAGCGGCGCGTCGCTGGCGGTGGTGAAGATGGTGGGGAGCCGCCGGCGCAGGCCGCCGAGCAGGTGGTCGTTCTCGGCGGCCGAGGGGCCGCCCTGCACGCGCAGCCCGACCGCGATGGAGAGGCCCTGCAGGAGCGTGGTCCGGCGGCGGTCGACCTCGGCCCAGAGGCCGGTCTCCCGCGGCGCGAAGGTCGCCGCCGCGGCGGTCTGCAGCAGCGCGAGCCCCATCTGGCGGGCGCGGGTCGCGGCCTCGGCCAGCTTGAGGTGCTCCTGCTGCAGGGTGGCGCCGACCTCCTGCATCGCCTTGCTCACGGCGCTGTCGGGCACCAGGGCGATCATCTGCCCGAGGTGCAGATAGTAGTTGTGGGCCTCGGTGGCCGAGCGGAGCGCGGGCTCCGCGCGCACGAAGCGGTGTGAGAGGTCGAGCCGGATGCCGGGGATGCGCGCCGCCTCGACGCCGAGCGAGGGGAGCGCGGCAGACATCCGCCAGGCGCCGACGTACTCGGCGATGGGCACGCTGGCGCCATCGACGATCTCGTAGATCTTGTCGACATAGATCTGGCGCAGCAGGATGCGCGCCGCCTCCAGGCGCTGGCGCACCTTGTCCTGGTCCGGGTCGATGGTCAGCGACCGGGAGTAGAAGGAGATGGCCTGCTCGTACTTGCGCTGGCTGGCGGCCTGGTCGCCGAGCGCGTTCAGCTGGCGGGCCTCCGGGGAGAGGCAGCCGGCCAGCGCCAGCGTGAGGAGAGCGAGGAGCGTGAGGGCGCGCATGCGGACCTCCGTCGAGTTGCGGAGGAGCATAGCCCCGTTATGCCGCTCAGAACCAGCTCGACCGATGCTCGAGGACGCCCGCCGCGGGGTAGAAGCGCTCGCGCAGCTCGCCGCACAGGTAGAGCGAGCCCGTGACGAGGACCAGGTCGTCGGCGGTGGCGCCCGCGAGCGCGGCGTCGAGCGCGGCGGCGGGCTCGCGCTCCAGGCGGAGCAGCCGGGCGATCCCCCGGAGCACCGCCGCGATCTCCTCGGCCGGCCGCGGTGGCTTGCCGAGGACGCGCGGCTCCGTGACGGTGACGCTGGCGCAGCCGGCCGCCAGGCGCCGGAGCGGCTGGTCCGGGGCGCGCGAGGCGAGCGCGCCGTAGACCAGGTGCAAGCGTCCGTGGGGGAGGAGCTGGAGCGCGCCGAGGAGCGCCGAGAGCTTGTCCGGGTTATGAGCGCCGTCGAGGAGCACCGGGCAGGTGCGGCCGGGGCCAGCGGGCACGCGCTCGAGACGCGCGGGGATGCGCGCCCGCGCGAGCCCGGTGCGCACCGCGGCCTCGTCGATCCGCTCGCCCGCCGGGTCGAGCTCCTCGACGGCCGCCACCGCGAGCGCGGCGTTCTCCGCCTGGAACGGTCCGGCGAGGCCGAGCGGGGCGTCGTCGAGGCGCAGGCGGCGGCCCTGGTAGCGCAGGTGGGTGACGCCCTCGCGGACCACGGAGCCGACCTGCTCGCGGCCGAGGACGCGGAGCGGTGCGCGCACCCCGGCGGCCTGGCGGGCGGCGGCCTCCGCGCCGGGGCCGGCGAGCGCCACCGCGCGGCAGCCCGGGCGGATGACCCCGGCCTTGTGCCAGGCGATGTCCGCGAGCGTGGGCCCGAGCGTCTTCAGGTGATCGAGCCCCACCGAGGCGATCACCGCGACGCGGGTGCGCAGCACGTTGGTCAGGTCGTCGCGGCCGCCGACGCCGACCTCGATCACGCCGAGCTCGACCGAGGAGCGGCGGAGGTGCTCGAGGGCGATCGCCACCGAGGCGAGCCCGTGCAGCGGCACGCGCGGGCCGCGGCAGGCCTCGCAGGCCGGGCGCACCCAGTCGACCAGCGCGGCCAGCTCGTCGGCGCCGGCGTAGCGACCGTCGACCCAGAGCTTCTCCGTCGAGACCTGCAGGTAGGGCGAGACGTGCAGGCCGGTGCGGACGCCGGCGGCTCGCAGGATCTCGGCGATCATCGTCGCCACCGAGCCCTTGCCCGAGGTGCCGGCGACGTGGATCGCCTCGAAGGCGCGCTCGGGGTGGTCGACCTGCGGCAGGAACCCCTCCATCCACTCGCGGCGCGTGCGGCCGTCGGGCGGCGGCGGGTCGGGCCGGATCAGCCCCTCCTCGAGGTAGCTGTTCGCTCGCTGGTAGAGCGCGAGGGCCTCGCTCGAGGGCGCGGTCATCGGGGCGTGACGCGGGCGCCGTCGTCGGAGCGGAGGTGGCAGACAGCGCAGGTGGGCCGCGCGGCGGCGAGCTGCGGGCACTCGCCCTGGCCCTTCGGGCGCTCGGGGTGGCAGCTGCGGCAGCGCAGGCTCGCGTTGCCGACGAGGAGCGCGCAGCGATGTCGAGCCCCGCGAGGTCCGCTGCCCTCGAGGTGACAGCCCGCGCAGTCGGCGTCCACGCGCAGGCCCGGGCGTGCCCACGCGGCGCGGTAGGGCTCGGGCGAGTCGGCCAGCGCGAGGAGCGCCGTGATCAGCGCGGTGAGCGCGGCGCGGCCGTCAGCCGTCGCCTGGTCGAAGCGCCAGCGCAGGCTCCACATCACCGCGGCGCTGTGGTTCTCCTCGGGGTCGAGGACGGCGCGCCGCAGCTCCGCCTCGCTGCGGCGGCCGAGCGCGCGGAGGTCGGGGCCGAGGCCCTGCTCGAGGCGCCCCGGCTGGTGGCAGCCGGCGCAGGCGCCCTCGAGGACCTCGCGCATGCCGCGGTCGAGGACGCTGGCGCCGGCCAGCGCGCCGGGCACGTGGCAGCGGGCGCAGCGAGCCTGCAGGTAGGGGCCGCGGAGGAAAGGCTCCCGGCCCGCGCCGAGAGCGGGCCCGTGCGCGTCGCGGTCGAGCCGCCGCCCCTGGCCGCTGTGGCAGGAGCTGCAGCCGGTGCGTCCGAGGTCGGGGTGGCCGGGGACGCGCGGGTGCGCACGGAGCGCGCGCTCGGCGCCAGGCGCGCCGCCGGGCAGCGCGGCGCGGTGGCAGGTGGGGCAGCGATCGACCTGGCCTGCCGGCGTGCGCAGCTCGAGGGGGAGCGCCTCGGCCCCGGCGGCGATGCTCAGCCTTCGCCACTCGACGCCACGCTCGCCGACCACGGCCGCGCTGAGGCAGGCAGCGATCAGCCCGGCGAGGAGGAGGTTGCTGGCGCGGAGCGCGCTCATGGCGCCTCCCCCGAGCGCGGCGCGACCACGACGTGATCGGGCGTGCGGCCGGGCCCCGGGTGGTAGCCGAGCCGCCAGTCAGGTCCGCGCCAGAACCAGCCCACCGCGGTGAAGATCAGGAGCGCCGCGAGGAGCCCGCAGAGGAGGCTCTGCACAGCGAGCGCGCGGCTGCGCCAGCGGACGAGGGCCACCGTCGTGGCCGCCAGCGCCACCAGCACGGCGATGCTGGCCGGGTTCAGCCAGGCGGAGCTCCCCGACTGAGGATCGCCCCACCAGCGCACGGCGAGGAGCGCGGCGCCGCCGGCGAGCAGCGCGGACGCAGGGAGCGCGAGCCTGGCGCCGCGGGCTCGTAGCGGAGCGCCGTCGCACTCCGCGCCGCCGTCGAGCCAGGGGCCGAGGGTGAGGACGAGGAGGAAGAGGCCGGGCACGAGGACGCCGCCGACCAGGGCGGAGTAGCTGACCATCTCCTGCACACCGACGAGGAACCAGGGGGCCTTGGGCGGGTTGTCGGGCCGCAGGGTGTCCGGCATCGGACCCAGGCGGACGTCGGCGAGGAGCGCGAGCGCGCAGAGCACCGCGGTGGTGAGGAGCACGACCGCGAGCTCACGGGAGATGAGGCCGGGGCTGGCCGGCACCAGCTCCTCGCCCTCGCCGGCTGCCGCGCGGGGACGCGCGAGCCCGCCGGCGCGCCGGAGGCGGAAGAGGTGGATGGCGAGGAGCACGAGGCCCACCGCGGGGAGCAGCGCGACGTGCAGCACGAAGAAGCGGGTCAGCGCGGGCTGTCCGACCGCGGCGCCGCCGAGGAGCACCTCCTGCAGCCACTCGCCGGCGAGCGGCAGGTAGCCGGCGAGTGAGGTGCCGACGGTGACGGTCCAGAAGGCGTCCTGGTCCCAGGGGAGCAGGTAGCCGGAGTAGCTGGTCGCCAGCGTGACCAGCAGGAGACCGACGCCGACCAGCCAGACGCGGCGGTGCGGGCCGCGATAGGCGCCCCAGAGGAGCGTGCGCACCAGGTGGAGGAGCCCGAGGAGCACGGCGGCGTGACCGCTCCAGCGGTGCAGGTTGCGCAGGAAGCGGCCGAGGGGGACGAGCGCGATCAGATCCTGCACCGAGGCGTGCGCGCGCTCGACGGACGGCACGTAGTAGATCATGAGGAGCAGGCCGGAGAGGGTGGCGAGCGCGAGGGACGCGATCGCGGCCACGCCCAGCCCGAGGGTGGCGAGCGGGCTGCCGCTGCGGCGGCGCACGAGGCGCGGGTGCAAGTGCAGGTAGAGGCCGCCTAGCCCGCTGCGGGGCGGCGGGGCGCCCGCGGCGGGCTCCGGGCGCGGCGCCGCTCGCCTGGCGGCGGCAGCGTGCTCGTGCGGTGTGGCCGGTGCGGGCCCGGGCCCGGGCACGGACGCAGGCGCTGGAGCGAGGCCGTCCGGCGCGCGCACGGCCGGCGTCCCGGGCGGTCGCGCGCTGGTCGCGCTGGTCGCGCCGGCGCCGTCGGCGGTGGCCGGCGTCTCGGGCAGAGGTGCGCTGGTCGGACCAGCGTTGTCGGTGGTGGCCAGCGTCTCCGGCAGTGCGCTGGTCGCGGCGGCGGCGGCGGCGGTGGTGGCTGGCGGCTGGGGCGCGTGGGTCGGCGCGGCTCCGCTGGCGCCCGAGGAGGTCTCGGGCTCGGGGCGCTTGCCGCGTGGTCGACCGCGCTTCGCCATCGCTCAGATCCGGGTCGCGGTGCCGCCGGGCACCGGCTCGTCGAGATGCACCCACGCGCGCTGCTCCCCGTCGACGGACACGCGGTACCAGGTGAGGGGGCGCGGCGCGGGGCCGGAGAGGGGACGCCCGTCGCGATCGAAGCGCGCGCCGTGGCAGGGGCAGGCGAAGCCCTCGGGCTCGAGCAGCAGGCTGCAGCCGAGGTGCGTGCAGCGCCCCGAGATCGCGGAGAGCCCCTGCGGGCCATGAAAGACGTGGACGTCGTGCTCGGCGAGGTGCAGCGCCGTGCCGGGCGGGAGCGCCGCGGCCAGCCCCAGCGCGGCGCGGCGGCCGAGGTCACGGGTCCGGGGCGGCTTCAGGAAGCGAGCGCCGAGCACCGCGCCGCCGCAGAGGAAGACGCCCGCGGCGGCTCGGCCGATCCAGGTCAGCAGGTCTCGACGGCTGGTGTCCATCGTCGGTGCTCGCGCGGTGATACTACCAGCTTGCCGGCGCGGGGCGCCACCTGAGAGGAGCACCTACGCCCGCGTGCTGCAGGCGACGCAGCCCGGGAGCTCCTGGCGGCGGTCGTCGACGAGGGCGCGCCGGGCTCGCTGCAGCTCTGGCCCCAGCCAGATCTCGCGCAGGCTCTGCGCGCGCGCGTCGCCGACGAGCAGCGCTCGGCGCCAGTCGTGGCAGCAGAGGAGGACGGCGCCGTCGTGGAGGACCGAGAGCGCGTAGAAGGGGAAGGGGCAGGGGCCGAGGAGGCGGCGCGCCGCCCGTCGGTGGAGGTCTGCCGCGAGCCGGCCAGCGAGGCCGCCCGGAGCGGTGGACGGGCGCAGCCGCTCGAAGCCCTCCAGGTCGCCGCCGCGGTTCGAGAGCTGGGTCACCCGCACCCGCGCCCCGGCGCGGGTCCAGCGCCAGAGCGCGGCGGGGAGCTCGCGCCGACTCGCCTCGGTGAGGACGAAGCCGACCACGACGCGGGCCCGCAGGCGGGGGTCGGCGAGGAGCCGCTCGACGCCCGCGCAGACGCGCTCGAAGGAGAGCCCGCCCGTCAGCGCGGCGAAGGTGGCCGGGCTCGCCGCGTTGACGCTGACCAGCAGCTCGTCGACGCCGGAGGCGGCGAGCTCGTCCGGGGAGAAGCGGTCGAGGAGCTCGCCGCTCGTGGCCAGGCTGCAGCGCTTCGCGGGCGCCAGGCGCTTGAACGCTCCGATGCGCTCGAAGAGCCGTCGGTCGAGGAGCGGCTCGTTCTGCAGCATGAAGACCAGCTCGTCGAGTAGTGGCGCGGCGGCGAGCTCGTGGAGGAGGCGCTCGAGGAGCGCGTCCTCCATGGCGCCGTGCGGGAGCTCGCGGGCGCGCGCGGGGTAGGGGCAGATGGGGCAGCGCGCCTGGCAGCGCGACTGGGTCTGCAGCTGCACCTTGAAGGGGAAGTCGAGCGGCTGGCCGTGGCGCCGGAAGTGCGCCAGCGAGCGCCGCAGGTAGAGGAGGTCGCGGAGGCGCCAGGCCCCCAGCTCGAGGGGCGTCCTCATCGACGATCCCACCGGACGCTGCCGCGCGCTCTTTTCATGCCCTCGGGGAGAGACTATACCAGAGGCATGCGTCGTCCGGCCGCCGAGGACCTCGAGAACCGCGCCTACTGGGAGCGGCTCCCCTGTGGCGCCGGCTTCTCGGCGAGGCCGCAGGACACCCTGGCCTACTTCGAGCAGGTCGAGGCGGAGCGCCGTCGCCGGCTGCCTGGCCTGGAGCCCTTCGCGGAGCGCGAGCGGCAGCGAGGCCGCCGCGTCCTCGAGGTGGGGACCGGCCTCGGCAGCGATCTCGTCGCCTGGTGCCGCGCGGGGGCGGACGCGCGCGGGGTCGACCTCACGCGCGCCGCGGTCCGCGCCACCCGGCGGAACCTGCAGCTCCGCGGCCTAGACCCGGAGCGCGCGCTCCTCGCCAGCGCCGAGGCGCTGCCGTTCGCGGACGGGAGCTTCGATCTGGTCTGGAGCTGGGGCGTGCTCCACCACACCGCGCGGGTGGAGCGAGCGCTCGACGAGGTGGTCCGCGTCCTCGCACCGGGCGGCGAGGGGCGGCTGATGGTCTACCACCGCTGCTCGCTCGTCGGCGGCTACCTCTGGCTCCGGCACGCGCTCCTCGCGGGGCGCCCCTGGCGCGACCTCGACTGGTGCTTTTCCCACGGCATCCAGAACCAGGGCACGCGCGCCTACTCACCCGGGGAGGTCGAGGCGCTGCTCTGCGCCCGGAGGCTGGCCAGGCTCCGCGTTCGCGCGGCGCTCTCCACCGCTGACCGCCTCGAGCAGCACGGCAGCCGCGCCCTCACCTTGCTGGCCGGCGGGCTCGCGCGGCTCCTCGGCGGCGACCGCGCGGGGCTCTACCTGCTGGTCGCCTTCGAGAAGCCATGTCCGGCCCGCTGATCCAGCTCGTCCTCGCCGACGGCCCACGGCGCGAGCACCGGCGCGCCGTGCTGCGCGCGTTGGCGAGCCGCCTCGG
>JAKLHH010000899.1 GCA_022710245.1 Myxococcota bacterium | reverse complement strand
GTCGAGCGTCTCCTCAGCGGCAAGAAGCAGCGCTACGCCCCCGACCTGAGCACCATCGACAACAGCCGACCGCTCCCCGCGGCCGTCATCGACATGGACTGGATCCAGAGTCACTCGCCAGCCTTCATCGGGCGGGACGACCTCTCACGACGGAGGCCATGATGGTGCAGCCCACGGGCAGCGCGTTGATCGCTCCTCCTCCGGTGCCGGACAGGGAACCGAGTCGCGCGACCGGCATGAAGGCACCTCACGCCAGGCGAGGCATCCTCGCCCTCGCCCTGGCGCTCGCGCTGCTCCCGGCGACGGGCTCGGCGGAGACGAAGCCGAGCTGGGTGCTGATCAACGGGCTCACCAACATCCACCAGTGGAGCGACAGCTTCGTCGCCGAGGCGGCCCGCCAGCTCGGCGGCGGCAAGCTGGTCGTCGTGCCGACCAACGCCTCTGGCGAGCTCTCCACCCGCACCGTCGAGGGGCAGACGATCACCTACTGCGGCCGCGACGCGCCCTTCGACGCTGGGATCGCCTCCCTCGAGTGGCAGTCGCAGGCGGTAGCGCAGAAGCTGCGTGGTCTGCACCAGCGCGGGCTCCTCACCGGCCCCATCAGCGTCATCGGCCACAGCATGGGCGGCCTCGTCGCGCGGCGTGTGGCCGAGCTCCTCGCGACCGAGCGCGGCGTGAAGATCGAGCGCATCGTCACCGTCGGCACCCCGCACCACGGCTCGCCCCTCGCCGACCTCCCCGTGGTCAGCCAGGCGCTCGGCAGGCTCCTCGGAGCGTGGCCCGCCGTCGCCGACCTCAGGCCGGAGGCGGTGGCGAGCTTCAACCGGAAGAACCCGGTCAGGCGTTCACCGGCGGCGATCTACACCATCCGCGGCTGCTCGCACGGCCTCATGATCGGCGCGCTCGGCGAGTGCCACGTCGGCCACGAGGTGATGGAGCTCCTCCATCGGACCGGCTCCGACGGGCTGGTTCCAACCGCGTCGGCGCGCATCGACGGCGCCAGGCACCTGGCCAGCTTCGACGGCAAGACCCACAGCGTCGCGGGCGTGAGGACCAGGCTCCCCCTGCTCGACCACTATGGCCTGGTGCGCGACCCCACCGTCGTGCGCGTCATCGCGAGGGCGCTGAAGATCAAGTGAGCGGCGTGAGTCGCGGGCGAGGACCTCCTTCAGGAGAGGAGAGGAGAGGACCCGCCGCGCAGGGAGAGCGCTCCCAGGGTCTCGGAGCACCCTCTCGGACGGTGAAGACGTCGGCGGACCAGCGCGCCCTCTGCTGGCGCCGCGGAGAGCCACGAGGGTCGCTGCGGGAGCCAGGTCCACGGCGTCTCACCCTCGGAGATCGATGGCTTCTCGCGGCATCGCGATTGCAACACCACCCTTCGTGTCACGCCCCATCATCGAGGACATCTGCTGGAACCACGGGAAGGAGGCCTCCCGATGAGACGCCACGCGCCGCGCCGCAGCCTCGCGAGCAGCTCCGCTGTCCTCGAGGCGGTGGTGACCGTGCTCATCCTGACCGCTGCCGTCCCGCTGCACGCGGACCCGGTGGCAGCGAGCCCCGTCGTGAGGTCACGCGGCTGGATCCCGAAGTCCGAGGCGCCCAGGCGGGGCGTGAGCCGCGTCATCGGTGGCGCCACGGTCCGTCGGCGCGGCGACTCCCTCGTCGTGCGATCGTACAGCCCGAGGGCCAGCGAGGGCGGGCGCTCTGGGTTCGACGTCGAGGAGGTGGTGCTCCCCGGTGGGTCGACCCGGGGCGACCGGAGCCGCGCGACACGCCGCGCCCGACGCACGTTCACGGAGGTGAGCGACCTCGTCCGCCAGGAGGTCTTCGAGGTCGACAGCGACATCGATCCTGACCGCTGGGCAGCCAACCTGGCCGCTCGTGTGGCGAGCGTCCAGCCAGCGACCCGGGCCGGGGTCTACGGGGCGCTGACCGAGGCGTTCGTGGGAGGGGTGGGGGACCCCTGGTCGCGGTACATCCCGCCCGCCGAGGTCGCGGCGAGCACGCGGGCGCGCGACGGAGCGAGCCACGACGCCGGCGGCTTCGAGGTCAGGCCAGGGCGGGGAGCGGTCATGCGGGTGTCCGCCGTGGACCGCGGCTCGCCGGCGGCCCGCGCGGGGCTGCGGCCCGGCGACCGCCTGGTGAAGGCCAACGGGACGGCGCTGGGCGACTTCGCGGCCGCCGTGGACACCCTGCGCACCCTCCTCGCGCAGCCAGTGCAGCTCGAGGTGTCCCGTCGAGGCGTGACGAAGGTGCTGACCCTCACGCCGGCCGACTACACCCTGCCGTCGGTCTCCTCGCGCCTGCACGCGGGGGGCGTCGCGCAGGTGCGGGTCGCGTTCCTCGGGGCGAGCACGGCGGCCGAGCTGGAGGCCGAGCTGCAGCGGCTCGCGCGACGGGCGCGCCGGCCGCTGCGCGGCCTGGTGCTCGACCTGCGCGGCAACCCCGGCGGGTTGATGGATCAGGCGACCTCGATCGCCAACCTCTTCGCCCGGGGAGGCACGCTCTACACCGCGCTGACCGCGAAGGGGGGCTTCCGGGCGGTGATGGACCCTGCGAGGACGCGCTACGGCGAGCTCCCGCTCACCGTGCTCGTCGACCGCAACACGATGTCTGCCGCCGAGCTGCTCGCCGGCGGGCTGAAGGAGCTCGGACGCGCCACGGTGCTGGGTGAGCGCACGTATGGAAAGGGAGTGGGCCAGCAGCACTACCCGCTCGCGGACGGAGGGCTGCTCAAGCTGACGTCCTACCGCCTGCTGCTCGGCGAGAGCACCGCGTATCACCGGTCCGGGGTGGTGCCGGACACTGAGAGCGGCAAGGTCCTCGACCCGCTCCGCAGCCAGGCGCCCCGCCGTCGCTTCCGCGACCCGCTCCTGTCGTACGCGCTGCGGCAGCTGCAAGGCACGGTGGTCCCCGGCGGCAAGTGAGGTGAGGTCAAGACACGGCGCGCGGGCCGGCGGCCAGTGAGAGGTGAGGTCAAGACAGGACGCGCGCGCGCCGCTGGAGACCGGCCCGAGCATCAGCGCCGAGCGGGGCGCCGGGGCGGTTCACCGGGGCTCGGGACCGCACCGAGGGGGTTGGCTGTCCCCACGGCCCGGCTGACACCCTTGCCCACCACGCTGTCCGGCGCGGCAGCCTCTCGGCCGCTGCCGGCCCCTGCGAACCGCGCGAAGGCGGTGCTGTCGACTGACCCCGGCGCTCTCCGGCGCGGGCCGGGAACCCGCGCGGTTCGGCTCCGCGATCGCCGGCTCGCGCTTTGCAACGCTGGGTGTCGGGAGGGTTCATGCGCTCATCATCACTCCAGCTCTCGCTCTCGCTCGGCCTGCTCCTCTTCGGCCAGGCCTTCGTCGCCTGCACGGGCGAGCTCGGCGGCTCGGGCGAGGCGGGACAGCGGGTGGGGTTCGTGGCCAACAGCTCCCTGCCCGCCTCGCTCGGCACCGCCCACGCCCGGCCTCGCTACAACCCGCACGGCGCCCTGCAGAGCGCGTTCCTCGACGGAGCGCGCGACGCCCACGACCTCGGCCTGCAGACGCTCAAGATCTGGAACGGGCCCGAGGTCCGCGACGATCCCTCCTTCTACTCCCTGCCAGCGGCCGAGCGCGCGGCCTGGACCGGGCCCGCCTCGGCGCTGGACCTCCCTTCCTACCAGGCGGTCCTCGCCATCCCGTTCCGCACGGTCGTCTTCGAGTCGGACGACGAGGCGCTCTGGTCGATGGGCACCGCCCCGCTATCGCAGGCCGACAAGGACCGCATCTACCGCGCGACCTACGACTTCGCGCTCCGGCTGCGGCGAGACTTCGCGGGCAGCGGCCGCACGTTCCTGATCCAGAACCACGAGGGCGACTGGCACATCCATGTCACCGCCGCGGACGGGCAGCAGGGCCCCTCCGCGGTCGGCCTCGCCAACTACCTCGACTACTGGCGCCTGCGGCAGCAGGCGGTGGAGGACGCCCGCGCCGCGCAGCCCTCGGACGTCCAGGTCTACCACCTCTGCGAGGTGGTCCGCGTCCTGCCCAGCTTGCAGCACGGCGGGCCCAGCCTCGCGCGCGACGTGCTGCCGCAGGTCGTCTGCGACCTGGTCGGCTACTCGGCCTACGAGAGCGCGCTCGCCTCGAGGGGGCTCTTC
>JAKLHH010000898.1 GCA_022710245.1 Myxococcota bacterium | reverse complement strand
GGTGCCGACAATTGTTGGTCGCGCCGCCGCTTCGCGCGACCGCCCTCTGCCACGAATAGGCGTCGAATAGGTGATGACATGCAGACCCACCTCGATAGCCAGCCGGCCCGGCTGATCCTGGAGCGCGCACAGGAGCTCGTGCGCGCGACGCTCGATCTGATCCTGCCTCCCCGCTGCCCGGCGTGCTCCGTGATCCTCCACCCCGGAGAGCTCTTCTGCGAGGTCTGCGAGAGCGCCCTGGAGCCAATCGTGGTGGCCTGCCCCCGCTGCGGGGTGCCGGCCGCTCACCCCGCGCCCTGCGCGAGCTGCCTGCGGAGCCCGCCGCCCTTCGAGGCCGCCCGGGCGCTCCTCATCTATGGCGGTCCCCTGGCGAGCGCGCTGCAGCGGGTGAAGTACTCGGCCGCCTCGCAGGGCTGTCACCCGCTCGGACGGCTGCTGGGCGGCGCGCTCCGCCCCGAGGAGGTCAGCTGCGAGCTGCTGGTGCCGGTGCCGCTCCACCCGCGGCGCCTGCGCGAGCGCGGCTACAACCAGGCGGCGCTCCTCGCTCGCGCGCTGCTCGCGCGCGCGCCGGCCCCCCGGCCGCGCCTCGAGCTCCGCGCGCTCGCGCGCTGCCGCGCCACCGCGAGCCAGGCGGGGCTCGAGCGTGAGGCCCGCCTGCAGAACGTACGCGGAGCGTTTCGCGCAGATCCGGCCCGGGTCGCCGGGCGCAGCGTCCTGCTCCTCGACGACGTGCTCACCACGGGCGCCACGGCGGCAGCGTGCGCCGAGGCGCTCCTGGAGGCGGGCGCCCGCCGCGTCCGCGTGCTGGCGCTGGCGCGCGCGGCCCTCGCGCGGGCCGCGCCGTGAGCCCCATCGCCTCACCGCCCAGACTCGACGCGGCCCACGATCACCGCGGATCGAGGACGGTGCCCACGAAGAGCGGGACCCTGGTCGACCGGTGCCGCAGCACGAAGAGGAAGGGGCGATCGACCACCACCTTGTCCGGCACGCCGCCGATATGGGCGACGACGGTCGCCGCGGCGGCCTCGGTGCCGGTCTCGTTGACGTCGATCATCGCCTCCTGACAAACCTTCCCGACGAGGCGTTCGTGTGTCGTCAGCATCCCCGAGAGGTCCACCTCGCCGGTCTGGAGCTGGGTGAACCCGAGCTGCGCCAGGGTGGAGGTCAGGGGCAGTCGGTGGCTGAGCTTGAAGGGAGGCATCCGGAGATCGTGGAACCCCTCCTCCAGGGTCGCCTCGAGGTCTTCGATCGGGTGCATTCCGAACCCATCATGAACACGACGAAAGAAACCTCGATCAGGGGCGACGATGAAGAGGTCCGCGATCCCCTCGCGGTAGGGGAGAGCGACCAGATCGAAGCGCGGCCCTCTCGCGTAGCGGAAGCCGCCCTGACGAAACATCAGCGGCACCTCGACCAGCGAGCCGTCGAGGAGCGTGAAGCTGCCAGGTCGGGTGTCGTCGCTGAAGGGGCGCTCCCACCTGGCCAGGAGATGAGTGGCGCTGACGATCGCAAACCGCGTGAGCGGGTCGAGCTCCGAGACGAGATCGCGGATTCGCCCGGCCGTGGCCTCGGAGACCCAGCGGTTGATCGCGTCGCACGCCAGCGTGGACCCGCGCAGGAAGTCGACGCGCTCGTGGGCCACACCGGCGGAGGCGAGCTCCCGGAGGTACTCCTCGACGAGGGGATAGCCTTCTTGTGAGAAGAGCGCTGCGGCGTCGGAGAGCACGAAGCCATCGACGTTCGCGCGGAGCTGCTGCCGGGCGGCCTCTGCGTCTCTCCGGATTGCGGCCGAGTCGGCCTGGCGGCCGAGGAGCGCGCAGATCTGCGCCAGCGTCTCTCCTCGGGCGCCGCGCAGGAGCAGGAGGACGGTGGAGAAGAGGGAGAGCGGAGAGAAGACGGTGTTGCCGTCGGCCGCGCCGAGGAGCGGCAGGACGGAGCACGCGAGGTGGCGGATCGAGTCGGCTGCCAGGTTGCCGGTCTCCCGGTCGGCTCGGGAGCCGCGCCCGCCGAGGTCGGTCAGCGCCATCCGCGCGGCCTCGACCACCTCCGGGTCTGCGCTCGCCATGGCCCGAGCGATCGTCCGCCGGACCTCGTCTTCAGCAGCGCCGGCCAGGGGACCAAGCACCTCGAGACAGGCCACCTGGGCCGCGTCTCTCGTCGTGGTCAACGCCGCGAGGACGTGTGGCAGGATGGGTGAGGCCCGTTCCCCCAGCATACGGATCCGGCCGATCGCCCGCTCGCGGAGGTCCTCGGCCTCGCCGAGGAGGTCCTCGAGGAGGAGCGCCAGCGTGCGCTCATCGACGACGCCGAGCGCCTCGAGGGCGCAGGTGGCATTCGCTGCGAGGGCAGGCTCCGAGGCGCAGATGGCCTCGATCCGCGCGGCGAGCTGGTCGCTCCCTCGCGCCATGGCCGACAGAACGCGAGGGAGGTCGTCCCACCGCCGCTCCGGGCAGGCGCCCGCTTCGAGCACGAGACGGAGCCCCGCTTCGGTCTGCCCGCCGAGCGCCGCCACCACTCGCGCCAGCGTCTCCCGCTCCCAGGAACCGCCCCGATGCACCTCATGCCGGGACAGCTCGCAGGCGGCCCGCTCCGCGTCCTCGCCCAGCCCGAGGAGCGGGAACAGCTCACACGCTTCGAGGGCGGCGCCGCGGTTCGGACAGGTGGAGGCGAAGGCGATCAGGTCAGGCCCGAGCCGGGCAGCTCGCGCTCCCAGGGTCCGAATGGAGTCGAGGGTGAGCGCGCCCAGGACCGCGGGGTTCCTAATGACATCGTACTCGGGATCGTGCAGGGCGGGCTCGCGCAGGAGCTCGCGGACCTCGTCGAGGTGCCCGGTCTCACCCAGTCGGCTCAGGGCGAGAGCGGCCCGGGCGGAGACCGCCCTCTCGCCTCTCGTCCTGGCGAGCGCGAGCAGCTCGGGGATCAGCCGGACCGTCGCCGGGCCCGACCTTCCGAGGACCTCCGCGGCAGGTCGACCGAGCTCCGGATCGCCCAGCGCCCGGAGGACGCCTCCGGCGATTTCGTCATGCTCGGTGACGAGGAGCTCCGAAGCGTCGAGCGCGGCGCGCCGGGTCTCCGCATCCGATGCCGTCAGCAGACCGACAAACGCACGCCGCTCGGCGGCGCGGGATGGTTGCGCAGCGAGCGCCTGCGCGAAGCACCGGATGGCAGAACCGCGATCGAACCCCTCGGTTCGCTCGATGTACGTGAGGAGCGGCTGCAGCAGACCCTCGAGACTGGGGTCGAGCTTGGCGAGGAGGACGGCGGCGCGCCCGTGAGTGTCCGGGTCGTTGTCGTCGAGCAGCACCTGCACTGTCCCGACGAGCTCGTCAGGAACCGACCACATCGCCTGGAGAGTGTCCCGTCGCAGCTCGGGGCGCTCGCTGGTCAGCAGCCGCTGCGTGAGGTCCACATTGCGAGCCACACCGCCGAGCGCCGAGCGGCGGACGAGGGCGTCCTCGTCCCAGACGGCCCGCTCCTGGAGGACGTGGTCATCTCCGCTGAGGATGTCTCGGCGGACGAGGCCGACGGCAACGCGGCGGAGACGAGGGTCCGGGGAGGCGAAGAGGCGCTCTGCAGGGAAGGGCACCTGGACGAAGCGGAGCTCCTCCAGGTCTTCGGTCGCGCGGTCGCGCTCCTCCGCGCTCCCCTCGAGCGCCAGCGTGACGAGCTGCGCCAGCCCCTGCTCATCTTTGCGCAATCTCTTGAGCTCTCGTCGGTCCACTGCGCACCTCGCCTTTCATCGCCAAGCGTCCGCACGAGCCGAGCAGAGGCGAAGTCTATACCAGATGATCGGCGACGCGAACAACGAGCCGCGTCGACGCGTCCTGCTGCGTCCTGGCGCGGTCAGCGCGGGTGCGGCTTGACCCTCGGTGCGGCCGTGACATAGTGGGGCGCCATGGCCCATGCGAGCGACAGCGCCGGCCGCAAGATCATCTGCAGGAACCGGCGCGCCTATCACGACTACTTCATCCTCGACACCTACGAGGCAGGCCTGGTCCTCCTCGGGAGCGAGGTGAAGTCGCTGCGCGAGGGCCGCGCGAGCCTGGGGGACGCGCACGCCGAGGTGAGGGGCACCGAGCTCTTCCTCGTCAACTCGCAGATCGCCGAGTACCCCTGGGCGAACCAGTTCAACCACG
>JAKLHH010000897.1 GCA_022710245.1 Myxococcota bacterium | reverse complement strand
ACAAGGGTCTGCCCGATCAGCAGGTCGGTGAGCTTCGACCCGCCTACCCGGGGGCGTGAGGGAGTCGGCGCGCTCGGGGTCGCCGTCTCCACCATCGTCGGCTCGGTGGCGATGCTCTCCTCGGACGATGTCGAGAGTCGCTCCGTCACCGCCTCGTCCCTGTCCTTGTCGGCCACGTGGCACCTGGAAGGGCCTGGCAACACCCGCCCGCAGCGCCCGTCCCGGCTCCGCACCCTTCCGAAAGGATCACTATATCAGCAAGCTGGGCGCGAACGAAAGCGCGATGTCCCCGAGATCGCGAGCTTTGGCACGTCGTCGCGGCGGCGCAGCGAGCGGCGCCCCTGCCCTCCTCCCGGAGCGTCTCGCGGGGAGGCGAGGACCAGGCCCTGCTCGGCTTCAGCCGGACGCGGATCTGTGCGAACATGCAGTGACCCATGCTCCGCCGGTCGACCGCCCTGCTGCTGCTCCTCCTCGGCATCCTCGCCACGGATCGTACGGCGCGCGCTGCTCCAGCCCCCCCGCTCCCGGCCGAAAAGGTGAGCAAGCAGGGCCGGCGCGCGGAGGCCGCGGCCAGGCCCTCGCCCGCCGTGATCGCCGAGGCGCGGCGGCGCTTCGGCCGCGGTAACCAGCTCTACCGGATGGGGAGCTACCCGGAGGCGCTGCTCGCCTACCAGGCCGCGCTCGACCTCTACGCCGAGCCGGTGATCATGTACAACATCGCGCAGACCTACGAGAAGCTGCGCGACCCCGCGCACGCCGCGCTCTACTTCGAGCGCTACCTGCAGGCGCGGCCGAAGACCCCCGACCGGGCCGCGGTGCAGGAGCGGATCGCCCGGCTGCGCCAGGACGCCCGGGTCGAGGTGGCCGTGACCTCCTACCCTCCCGGCGCGGCCATCTACGTGGGGCGCCGCGAGGCCGGCGTGCAGGGGCGCACCCCGTTCCAGCTCCGTCTCCCGCTGGGCAAGCAGCGCGTGCTCCTCGAGCTCTCGGGGTTCGTGCCGGCCGTGCGAGTGGTCGACGTCAAGCTGGGCGAGGCCAACCTGATCGACGCGCAGCTGCAGCGGCGGAGCAGCGTCCGCGTCGAGGCCGACGTGGCGGGCGCCACCGTCTTCCTCGAGGGGCGGACCGGCAGCCAGCGCCACCGCGCGCCGCACCTCTTCGAGGTGGACGCCGGGCGCCACGCGGTCCGCGTCGAGCTCGCGGGCTACGTCCCGGTGCACCGCATGGTCGAGGTGCAGAGCGGCGAGCAGATCTCCCTCGCCGTGAGCCTGAAGGCGCTCCCGCGCTACGGCCGCCTGCAGGTGGAGGCCGTCGCCGCCGCTCAGGTGATCATCGACGGCCGCACCGCGGCTCACCTGCCGATGCAGCCGCTGGTCGTGGCCGCGGGGACCTATCGCGTCAGCGTGGAGCGCGAGGGCTACCGCGCCTGGGAGGGCAAGGTCACCATCGAGCCGAACCGCCTGACGGTGGCGCGGGTGCGGCTCTCGCCGCTGCGCGGCGCGGTGACGAAGACCGTGCTCTACGGCTCGGCGGGGCTCTCCATCGCCGGCCTCCTCGCCGGCAGCGTCTACGGCGCGCTGGCGCTGCGCGCCGAGCGTGACTACAACGCGCTCCCGGAGCGCAGCAAGCTCGACGACGGCAAGAGCAAGGCGCTGGTCGCGGACATCTGCTTCGCGGCCGCTGGCGCCGCGGCGCTCGCGGCGGTGGTCACCTACCTCGCCACCGAGCGGGGCGCCTCGAGCGCCGAGGTCGATCTGACGCTCCCGGGCGGACCGCTGCCATGAGACCCCCGGGGAGGGTGCTCTGGCGTCCCTCGCGCCGGGCGGTGGCGCTGGCCCTCGCCGGCGCGGCGGTCCTCTCCTGCTCGCTGCTGACGACCTTCGACGACGGGCTCCTGCGGGAGGACACCTTCGAGCGCTGCCGGGATCGCGTCGACAACGACGGTGACGCGCTGGTCGACTGCGACGACCCCGACTGCGCCCCCTTCTCTCTCTGCGGCGAGCTGACCGCCAGCGCCTGCGCCGACGGGCTCGACAACGACCACGATGGGCTGGTCGACTGCGACGACCCTGGCTGCCAGGCGCTCCCCGGCGTCTGTGTCGAGCAGACCCCGGCGGCCTGCTCCGACAGCGTCGACAACGACGGCGACGCGCTGGTCGACTGCAACGATCCCGACTGCCAGGCCCTCGACCTCTGCCAGGAGAAGAGCGACCTGCAGTGCAGGGACGGCCTCGACAACGATCAGGACGGGCTGGTCGACTGCGCCGACTTCGACTGCTACTCGAGCCCGAGCTGCTGCACCGGCGCGCCGGTCCAGTTCCAGGGCGACGACTTCACCTTCGCCGCGAGCTGCAGCGTCCACTCCTGCACCGCGACCGAGCCCACCTGCTGCGTGGCGGGCTACGAGCGCTGCAACAGCTTCGACCCGGCGCGCTGGGTGGCCTGGGGCCTGCCTCGCGCGCGCCAGGTGGACGGCGCGTTCGTCGCCAACGATCCCTGCACCTGCGGCGGCGCGCTCACCGAGTCGTCGGGGGTGGTCTCGGTGGAGAGCGTGCGGCTGACGCCGGGGCTGCGGCTGCGCTTCACCCTCGACCTCGCCGGCGCCGAGGGGAGCGTCTGCGCGGGCCTCACCCGCAGCACCAGCTTCTCCGACACCGAGCAGCTCTGCAGCGGGGCCGGGCAGCCCCGGCTCCTGCTCGGCCTCTGCCTGGCGCGGAGCGCGGGCGCCCGCTCGGTGATGGCGATCGTGGACGGCGCCAGCCAGGACGAGCGGCCCCTCCTCGCCGAGGGGCCAATCGCCGCGCGCCTCGAGCTCAAGGAGAGCGGCGTCGAGCTCACGGCCGGGACCTTCATCTCTCGAACCGCTCCCCTCGACCCGGGGCTGCGGCAGGCGCTGGTCCTCCTCACCGGTCGCGGCGCTGGCGCCCGCCTCCGCCAGCTCGTGATCGAGGATCCCGCGGCCGGCCAGCCCCGCTGCGACGATCCCACGGCCTGGTACCGGCACCTCGGCCGCGGCGCGCCCGTCGTCGCCGCGGCTGGCTCGCTTCGGGCCGCCGAGCAGCCCGCCGTCATCGCGCGGGGGAGCGGCCTGCAGCTGTTCTTCGTCGGGACCTCGCTCAGCGCGGGCAAGTCCGGGCTCTACAGCGCCAGCAGCGACGACGGCGTCGTCTGGAGCGTCAGCGGGGCGCCGGCGATCCCGGCCAGCGACGCGCGCTTCGGCAGTGTCCTCTCGCACCCCGCCTTGCTGCGCAGGGACGGCGTCCTCCACCTCTTCTACTCGCGCACCGACGTCGCTGGCGGCATCAGCCAGCGCGCCATCGGGCACGCGACCAGCGCCGACGACGGGCAGAGCTGGACGCCCGCGCCGGCGGTGCTCACCCCCGCGTCCCCCCCGGCGTGGGACTCGCTGGCCGTGAGCGCGCCCTCGGTGCTCGAGGCGCCGGACGGCGCGCTGCTGATGTTCTACACCGGCGCCCCGCTCGCCATCTCGCCGCGCCCCGCCATCGGGGTCGCGCGCTCCGAGGACGGCGGCGCCACCTGGCAGCGCCTGCTGACGGCGCCCGTCGTCGCGCCCGCGCCGATCGGGCAGGACCTCTCCTGCGAGGAGCCGGCGGTGGCCTGGGACGCGAGCCGGCGCCTCTACCGCATGTGGTACACCTACCGCGCGATCGGCGAGCCTGCCGCGCTCCGCTACGCGGTGAGCCCCGACGGCCAGCACTGGAGCGTCTTCCCGAAGGGCGAGGCGCTCCCGACCGGACCGCTAGGGACCTTCGACGAGCGCGGGGTCCAGGCGGCGGCCGTGATCCTCAGCGATCGCGTGCGACTCTGGTACACCGGGGTGAACAGCAAGGGCACGGCGCAGATCGGCTACGCCGAGAACCGGGGGAGCCCATGAGGGCCTGGTCCCCGGGTGGGAGGCGCTCCCGACGCGTGCGCCTCGCGCTGGTGCTCGGCGCGGGCGCCTGCGCGTGCACCATCATCACCGACTTCAGCTCCAACCGGCTGCTCGAGCAGACCGAGGAGCGCTGCTCCGACCGCGTCGACAACGACGGCAACGGCCTCGCCGACTGCGCCGACCCGTCGTGCAAGATCTTCGAGTTCTGCACGGAGACCTCCGAGGCGCGCTGCACGGACGGCCT
>JAKLHH010000896.1 GCA_022710245.1 Myxococcota bacterium | reverse complement strand
CGACGCGGGAGTTCCTCGCCGCGGCAGACGACCAGCGCGTGCCGGCCAGGTGGCGCCAGCAGCCAGGAAAGCCCGGGCACACCGCCGCAGAGCTGATCGAGCAGCACCGGCAGCTGCTGACGAGGCTGCAGCCGCTCGTCGCGCAGGGCAAGGTGGTACCCGCCACCGTGAGCCGGGTGATCGAGCTCTACCAGCAGCACGAGGCCTGCCTCGACCTCGAGGACGGTCAGGACCTGAGCCCCCTCCTCGGCAGCCGCTGATCCCGCCGCCGCCGCGAGTCGTCGAGCGGGCAGCTTCTGCCGCCGCGGCAGAGTTCGCCCGTGCCGCGGCAGGCCCTGCCCGGCAGGCTCTGCCCGGCCGCGCGGCGACGGCGGCGAGGAATCGGTCGGGGCGGCGAACGACGCGCCCGGGCACGGCGTTCGCATCGACTCGGGACAACCCTGACAAGGAGTCTCGCATGAGAAAGCTGACAGTCGCGCTCTCGGTGCTCACGCTCTCGGCTTGCGCGGATGGCGGCGCGCAGCCAGCGGCCAGCGCCGAGGCTCGGTCGGCGCTCCAGGGGACGGACCAGGGCGCGCACCCGCGGGAGGCGGGCGCCCGGGAGGCCGGCCAGGGGACGCCCTGCAACGCCACCGCGCCGTGCGCCGACCCAGCGACGACCTGCACCCCGGTGGGCGTCTGTGCCCCCGCGTGCAGCGCGGCGCCCTGCCCGGCGGGCCTCGTCTGCACCGCAGCGAAGTGGTGCGCGCCGGACTGCCGGCTGCCCCAGAACGCGTGCCCCGCGCAGGTGCCGCGCTGCGATCAGGCGACGGGCCTCTGCGAAGCCGAGGCGGGCGGGAGCGGGGACGCGGGCGGCAGCCAGCCGGTCTCCTGCGACGCGACCACGCCCTGCCCGGGCAAGCTGCTCTGCGCCCCGCTCGGCCTCTGCGTGCCCGACTGCCGGATCGTGACCGGCACCTGCCCGGCCCAGCGGCCGAGCTGCGACACCACCAGCGGTCTCTGCAAGTGACCACGCGAGGAGGCGAGATGCGAGCCACGAGAGTCACCCCGACCCGATCGACGCTCGGCGGCGAGCGCGCTAACCGGCTGCGCCCCGCCCGCGCCGCCGCGCTGGCCCTGCTGCTCCTCGCTGCCTGCGCACAGCAAGAGCGCCCCGCTCCCGACGGCGGCGCCGACCTGGGGGCCCGCGCAGATGCGCTGGCCGTGGCGGACGGCCAGGACGGAGGCGCCCGCGTCAGCAACCTCCTCTGCAACCCGAGCTTCGAGGAGGGCGCCGGTGAGGCGCCGGCGTGCTGGAGGTCCTTCTCGCCTGCGACCGCCAGGCCGATCCCGGCCTGGGAGACCGGCGTCGCCCGCTCCGGCGCCCGAACGGTGGCGCTGGCGAGCACCGACCCGAAGGCGCTCGGGATGTGGCAACAGGTCGTCCCCGTCGAGGCGGGCAAGGTCTACCAGCTCTCGGCCTGGGTCGGCCTGGAGGCCGTCACCCCGCCGGGCCGCTGCAACCTCCAGCTCGTCTTCCGTGGCCAGGGCTCGCAGTTGATCTCGATGCACGATCTCCCCTCCCACTCGGGGACGCGGGCCCTCGATCTGGACTTCCCAACCGGCCTCAAGATCCGCGCGCCCGCCGGAGCCACCACCGTCGAGGTGAACCTCGTCCTCGCGGGTGCGGGCAGAGCGCGCTTCGACGATGTCTCCCTGTCTGCGGTGCCGCTCGGCGAGATCGCCGGCCACGTCACCGCAGGCGGCGCCCCGCTCGCGGGCGTCGAGGTCTCGCTGGTCGGCGAGCCGTGGGGCAAGGACTACCGCGCCGTCACTGACGCCAGCGGGGCCTACGCCATCAGCGGGGTACCGGTCGCCTTCCCCCGCTACATCGTCAGGGCAACGAAGAGCGGCTACCGGAGCCGCTCTCAGGGCCGCGTCGCCGTCGAGGAGCAGCGCGCCGCGACGGTGGACCTCGCGCTCGAGGCAGGGAGCGACCCGAAGGACACGCTGCACGTGATCGTCGCGAACCTCGAGCTGGCGACGCCGACCCCGCCGCCGAAGTACCGGGCAGGCGCCACCATCCCGGCCGACTCCGAGGGCTACCCGGCCGCGGTCCGCCCCTTCCTCGGCGCCGGGGGGCCGATCACCCCGACGCTGCCCGAGATCTCACAGCTGGCGCAGAGCATCCTCGGCGGCGTCGCCGCGGAGAAGCGAAGCAGCACGCGGGACGTCGCCTGGGCCGTCTACGAGTGGATCAGCCGCAACATCGACCACGACGGCGTCTACGATCTCGGCGCGCCCACCCACCTGGAGCACGGCTTCACCGACGTGACGAGCGGGATCTGGCAGACCATCGGGCAGCGAGACTGGGGCTGGGGCACGAGCTTCCTCGACTGGGGCTACCGGCCGCAGGAGCTGATCAAGGTGCGCGGTGGCATCTGCGTCGAGCACGCCTGGCTCGGAACGGCGCTGCTCAGGGCGCTCAACATCCCTGCCCGCGCCTACAGCGGTGCGCTCGAGCTCTGGGCCCAGACCGCCGACGGCGAGGGCGACTGGATCGGTCTCTCCACCACGGCCGGGCGCACGGCCTACCGCACTCGCGGTGAGCTGGGGCCGGGCTTCGAGGACGCGCCGCTCACCATCCACCCGGTCACTGCCGCGCCGATCGTCCACGAGGACTGGGACGCCAGCACCCGAGGGCTCTGGCGCGAGCGGCACCCCTACGCGGTGGAGTTCGACGGCAGCGCGGCGGGGAAGCAGCAGGCCCTGGCGGCGCTGACGAGCCTGACGGCGACCGGTGAGACCCCGGCCGGCAGCGCGCCGCCGCTGACGGGCCCGCGCTACTCCCTCCACGTCAGCGACCTCACCCTCGCGCTCCTCGACGTCGGCGAGCAGCAGACCCTGTCCGTGCGCGTCCCGCTGGTCACCAGCGCGTCCGGGCACGAGCCGCCGGACGCCCAGGGGCACTGGACCAACCACCCCGAGTGCGTGATCGGCACGGAGCTCGAGGAGCGTACCAACGCGCCCGTCGTCGGCAAGGAGCGCTGGTACCGCGTGACCTTCGACCTCGCCTGCCTGCGCTGAGCAGCGCCGTCCTTCACTCCCCCCGCAGCCGCTCCCGCAGGGTCCGCTCGGGGATGCGCAGGAGCCCCGCCGCCGCAGCGCGCGAGCCGCCGCAGCGCGCGAGGGCCCAGTCGATCAGCGCCTGCTCGTAGCGTCGCATGCGCTGCCTGAAGTCGAGCCGCTCGTCGGGGACCACCAGCTGGAGGGCCCGCAGGAGCGCCCGCTCCGTCCCCGTCCCCGACTCTGCGCCCGCGGTCCGACACCGCTCCTTGAGCGTGCGCAGCGGGATGCCGAGCGCCCGCGAGGCGGCCGCCTTGTTGCCGCCGCCGGCGCGCAGGGCCTCCTCGATCAGGCTGGCCTCGGTGCGATGGAGGAACTCGCGGAGGCTGCTCGCGGCCGGCCCCTCCGGACCGAGCAGGAGCTCGACCACCGGCGGCGGCAGCTCGCCTGACGTGGACGACGCGCCGGAGCCCGCGGGCGAACGGGCCGCCGCCAGCACACGTTCGGGGAGGTGCGAGAGCAGGAGCTCGGGGCCGGGCGCGAGCGCCACCATGCGCTCGACGGCGTTGCGTAGCTCGCGCACGTTCCCGGGCCAGCGGTACTGCCGGAGCAGCGCGGCGACCTCGGGTCCGATCCGCGGGCGCGGCCGTCCCAGGGCGGCGCAGGCCTGCGCGAGGAAGCGCTCGGCGAGCGGCTCGATCTCCTCGCTGCGGTCGCGCAGCGGCGGCACCCTCAGCGCGACGGTGTTGATGCGATAGAAGAGGTCCCAGCGGAACGAGCCCGCGCTGCACATCGCCTCAAGATCGCGGTGGGTCGCGGCGACCAGGCGCACGTCCACGTCGAGCTCACGGGCCGAGCCGACCCGGGCGAAGCGGCCCGTCTCGAGCACGCGCAGCAGCGCGGCCTGCGCCGGCAGGGGGAGCTCGCCCAGCTCGTCGAGGAAGAGCGTCCCGCCGTCCGCCTCCTCGAAGAGCCCCTTCGCCGCGCGGTCCGCGCCGGTGAAGGCGCCGCGCTCGTGGCCGAAGAGCGCTGCTTCGACGAGCCCCGCCGGCAGCGCCGCGCAGTTGACCGGGATCAGCCGGCCTCGCCGGCCGCTCCGCTCGTGGAGCTCGCGCG
>JAKLHH010000895.1 GCA_022710245.1 Myxococcota bacterium | reverse complement strand
CTGGAGGAGGGGCGGCGTCAGGCGAGCGAGGGGAGCAGCGAGTGCACGACCACGCCGTCGAGGATGGTGGCCTCGACGCGCGTGCTGAGGAGCTCGTCGGGCGGACAGGTGAAGATGTCCGTCGAGAGCACCACCGCGTCCGCGAGCTTGCCCGGGACGAGTGAGCCCTTCAGCTGCTCCTCCCCCGAGGCGTAGGCGCCGCCGAGCGTGTAGGCGCGGACGGCGTCGAGCACGCTGATCCGCTGCTGCGGGATCCACCCGTCAGGCCCCGGGCTCCCGTCGGGTCGGCGGCGCGTGACGGCCGCGTGGATGCCCTCGAGGACGCCGAACGGCTCCACCGGCGCGTCCGAGCCGAAGCAGAGCGCGGCGCCGCTCTCGAGCAGGCTGCGCCAGGGGTACGCCAGCCGGCAGCGCTCGGCCCCCCAGTGCTCCTCGGCCATCGTCATGTCGGAGGTGGCGTGGATCGGCTGCATCGAGGCGATCAGGTCGAGCCTCGCCAGGCGCGGGAGGTCGTCCGGATGGAGGAGCTGCACGTGCTCGATGCGGTGCCGCAGGCGCCGCCCGGAGCGCGAGCCGCCGTCCCCCTCGCGCAGCGTGGTGAAGGCGTCGAGCACCTCGCGGTTGGCCCGATCGCCGATGGCGTGGATGCTGACGCTGACGCCCGCGTGGTCCGCGCGGCGCAGCAGCTCGAGGAGCTCGCGCGGCGGGAGCACCGCCACCCCGCGCGCGAGGGTGCCGGCGTAGGGCTCCAGCAGGTGCGCGGTGCGCGAGCCGAGCGCGCCGTCGGCGAAGAGCTTCACCCCGGCGAGGCGGAGCCGCTCGTCGCCGAGGCCGCTCTCCACGCCGAGGCGGATGGCGCTCTCCAGGTGCTCGAGGGGGAGGTGGTGATAGACCCGGACGCGCGGGCGGCTGCTGCGGTGGAGGCGCTGCCAGGCGTGGAGCCCGAGCGCCTCCGGCGTGTCGTGGATCTCGTGCAGGCTGGTCAGGCCGGCGGCCCAGGCGAGCGGCACGGCGGCCTCCAGCGCGGCGGCGGCCTCCTCGACGGTGGGGCTCGGCACCACGCGCCAGAGCGGGTCCATCGCGCGTTCGCGCAGGATGCCCGTGGGCGCGCCGGTGGCGTCGCGCTCGATGACGCCACCCTCGGGGTCGGGGCTGGCGGCCTCGATCCCCGCGCGCGCGAGCGCGAGGGAGCTCGCCCAGCAGGAGTGCATGTCCTTGCTGCTCAGCACGACCGGGCGACCCGGCGCGGCCGCGTCGAGCAGCGCCCGCGTGGGCCAGCGCCCGCCCGGCCAGCGGTTCGGGTCGAAGCGGCCGCCGACGATCCAGCTCCCGGCGGGCCGCTCGCCGGCGCGCGCCCCCACTCGGTCGGCGGCCTCCTCGGCGCTCGCCGCGTCGCTCACCTCGACCTCGCGCCGCGCCAGCGCCCACTCCGCGAAGTGGAGGTGCGAGTCGATGAAGCCAGGCAGCACGGCCCGTCCCTCCAGCGCGAGGCAGCGCGTGGCCGGGCCGCGCGTCGCCAGCACCGCCGCGTCCGGGCCGACCAGCAGCACCCGGTTGCCGCGCAGCGCGATCGCCTCACCGCAGGGGAGGCCGGGGTCCAGGGTGTACACGCGCCCGCCGTGAAGGATCAGGTCCGCGATCATCGTAGCGCTCCTGCGCTCAGCAGGCGCAGATCATGGAGGGCGTGGGGGCGTGGATCAAGGGCGAGGGAGCGGGGAGCAACGGCGGGTCAGTTGACGCCGGGGAAGGAGGTCACGTACTGGATCTTCACGTCGGGGAACGACTTGACGTACTGGATCTTGATGTCGGGGAAGGACGTCACGAACTGCCACTTGCCGCAGCTGTCGGGGAACGAGGTCACCTTCTGCACCTTGAGATCGGGGAAGGAGCTCACCACCTGCACCTTGATGTCGGGGAACGAGGTGACGACCTGCACCTTGCCATACATCTTTCGCCCCTTGAACATGCAGCTCGAGCTCACGGCGCCGGCGGGGGTCGCGGTGTCGGCGGGCGAGCGGGGGCGGGCGTCGGCGGCCGGCAGCAGCAGGCAGCTCGCGAGGAGGGAGAGGACCAGGGTTCGCATGGGAGAGGCTCCTTCGTCAGGGTTTGGGTACGGCGCCCTATCATACGTCCTCCCGGCCGCGTTCTTCTCGCGGTCCTGCCTGCTTCGCCGAAGCGCCGCGCTCTGCTATCGTCCCCGCGAGGGGGGCGAGGAGGAGCGAGCATGAGCGAGACGCTGAGCGCCGAGGAGCTCCGCGCGCTGATCGAGCGGGTCTTCCGGCCGGCGCCCGACGAGCGGCACCTGGCGGTGCTGGTGGACCTGCCGGATGAAGTCTTCCCCGACTCGCCGGCCTGGCGCGCGCGACGCGAGCTGGCCGCGGGCTGGGTCGAGGCGCTGCGCGGGGCCCCGGGGTCGGGCGGCCTCTCTGCGGAGCTCGTGCTCTACCCCAACGTGCACGCGAACAACGCGGACCTCCCCGCCCGTGCCTGGCTGCACCGCGGCGGCCCGCTCCCGGCCGGCGCCGGCGCGCTGGTGAGCGCGGAGGGCGTGCCCTTCGAGGAGGTCTTCGCCCGCCACCGGCTGCTCCTCGCCGTCACCGAGCTCTCCGCCACGGCGCCGCTCAAGGTCGCGGCCCGCAGGCACGGCTTCCGCGCGGCGACCATGCCGGGCTTCAGCCCCGAGATGATCCCGGCGCTGCGCCTCGACTACGACGAGATCAGCCGCCGGGTCGAGCGGCTGCAGGGCCTGCTCGATCGCGCGGAGCGCGCCGAGCTCGACTTCTCCGTCGAGGGCGGCGGCGAGCACGCGCTCGTCCTCGATCTCCGCCACCGGGCCGCGCACGCCTCGACCGGCCTCCTGCGCGAGCCGGGGACAGCCGGGAACCTCCCCTCCGGAGAGGCGTACATCGTGCCGTACGAGGGTGAGCGGACCGGCGAGCCGAGCGCCAGCGCGGGGGAGCTGCCCGTGCAGCTCGGCGACGAGGTGGTGGTCTACGTGGTCGAGGGGAACCGTGCCCGGCGGGTGCTCGGCGAGGGACCGGCCGCGCGGGCTGAGTCGGCGCGCCTCGCGCGCGAGCCCGCCTACGGCAACCTGGCGGAGCTGGGGCTCGGCGTGCTGGCAGAGCTCGGCGTGCAGCCCTGCGGCGAGCTCCTCCTCGACGAGAAGCTCGGGCTCCACCTCGCCTTCGGCCGCAGCGAGCACTTCGGCGGCAGCGTGGGGCCCGCGCAGTTCAGCCGCGCCGAGGAGGTCGTCCACCTCGACCGCGTGTACCTCCCGTCGCTGCAGCCGCGGGTGCGCGTGCGCCGCGTCGAGCTGGTCGGCCCCGACGGCCGCGTCCCCCTGATCCGCGACGACCGCTACGTGATCGACTTCGCGCGCTAGCTGATCGAGCATGGTCGACCCCCGCGAGAACCACCACCGTTGATCTTGATCTGGCGCCGCGCCGAGGAGCAGCCATGGACCTGAAGGGAAAGAAGCTCGTGGTGGCGATGATCCACGTGGGGGCGCTGCCCGGCACGCCGCGGGCGAGCGAGGGGCTCGAGGCGGTGATCGAGCGCGCCTGCCGCGAGGCCGAGCTCTACCAGGCGGCGGGAGTCGACGCGCTGGCGATCGAGAACATGCACGACGTGCCGTACCTGCGCGGCGCGGTCGGCCCCGAGATCGTGGCCGCGATGGCGGCGGTCGCGCGCGAGGTGCGCCGCGGCTGCGCCCGGCCCCTCGGCGTGCAGCTCCTCGCCGGCGCGGGGCGCGAGGCGCTGGCGGTGGCGCTCGCGGCGGGGCTCGACTTCATCCGCGTCGAGGGCTTCGTCTTCGCGCACGTGGCCGACGAGGGGCTGCTGCAGGCCTGCGCCGGAGAGCTGCTGCGCTATCGCCGCGCCATCGGCGCAGCGCGGATCGCCGTCTGGGCGGACATCAAGAAGAAGCACTGCTCGCACGCCATCACGGCGGACCAGGACATCGTGGAGGCCGCCGAGGCCGCGGAGTTCTTCCTGGCCGACGCGGTGATCGTGACCGGTCGCTCGACCGGCGCGCCGGCCGACCTCGAGGAGCTCGCCGCGGGCCTCGCGCGCGGCAGCGCGCACGTGGCGAGCTGGGACCAGGCCCTCCTCGCGCGGATCTTCGGGACCCGGGCGCCGGAGGACGCGCCCCCCGTCGACCCGCGCGTC
>JAKLHH010000894.1 GCA_022710245.1 Myxococcota bacterium | reverse complement strand
TTCAGCGGCTCGAGCTTGCCGCTCAGCGACGGGACGTCGAGCACGAGGATCACCGTGGCCGGCGGTGGCGGGGGCGCCACGTCGGCGCGCGCCAGGGGAGCGAGCGAGAGCGTGGCCAGCGTGAGGGCGAGCAGCGAGCGCGTCATCCTGGGCTCCTCCAACCTGAGACGTGATCTCGGACGTGATCTCTGTCCGACATGATACGGCCTCCCCGCCGGGTCCTTGCAAGCGCCGAGCGCTGGCAGACGGGCTGCCGGTGCGCGGGCTCGTCGGCCCGGCGGCGGCCCCGCCGGGCTGGGCTCGCGCCCGGCTCACCTCACCGAGGCCGCGGTGGTCGATCGCGCGGGCCGTGAGGGAGCGGACCCGCCTGCACACG
Source organism: Myxococcota bacterium (assembly GCA_022710245.1). Next base: position 3,791 of record JAKLHH010000894.1, on the reverse strand, counting down.
ATGAGGCGCCCGCACGATAGCAGCGCGAGCAGGTCCTCTCGCCGCTCAGTGGAAGCGGAGGCCTAACGCCTCTGCCTTCGCCTGGAGCCATGCCTCTGCGGAGATCGAGGAGACGGTGCACTGCAGCAGGCGCGAGCCCCGCGGGCTGTTCGCCCCGGAGGTCAGCTCCCAGGAGCGGGCGCAGCTGTAGTCGTGGGAGAGGGTCGCCGGCTCGGGGTTCAAGGCGCCCCCGATCCCGCCGTGGCTCGTGTGGAAGAAGTGCTGCTCGTAGGCTCCGTCGGAGCTGAGCCCGGTCGCGCCGTAGCTCGGACGTGAGCCGATGGTCGGATGGCGGCGTGCGTGCGCGGTGAAGCGGACGTTCCGGATGGTCTCCGCGCCGAGGAACGGATTCCGGTCCACGGCGTCGAGGAGCCCGAGGAAGTCGACACAAACAGGGGCTCTGGCCGCGGCGAGGATCGCGACCAGCCCGCCGCGGCTGTGCCCGAGCAAGGCGATCCTCGGTGGCGCGTTGGTCTGTAAGGCGTCGCGAAGCGCGAGCGCCTGACGGTAGGCTCGCTGGAGGAAGTCCACCACCTCCGCCAGGATCGCGGACGAGTCGAGCCCCAGGAGGACGCTGTCCGGGCCGTGGAAGTACCTGGCCTCGCCACCCTGGGCATCGACGAGATGGATCAGCCGCTGGACCGCCGAGCCGTGCCGGACCGGCAGCCAGGTGCGCGAGCCTGTCCCGTCGATACCCGCGATGATCCATGCCACCGCGACACCTCCGCTGTTGTGCCGGAGTGAGAAGTGCTGCTCGGTTGACAATGGTCTCTTACGGGAAGACCGCCTCCCGCTTCCCGATGAAAGTGAGGCTCCGCGGTCGGTGGCGGCGAACGATCCCTGTCACGGGCGAGGAGGCACAGCGCCGCTGGGCCACCGGAGAGCCGCGGGGTCAACTCAGGTGAGCTGTGGTGGGGTCAGTACGCGCCGGGCTCGTCGCGGCCCGGCTGCGGCCCCGCCGGGGCTGGGCTCGGGAGCGGCGGCGGCGGCAGGCTCGGCCGCCGGCCGCCGAAGTAGAAGCCCAGCGAGAGGCCGAAGCTCGTCGCGGTGCAGCCGTTCGAGGGGCAGGCCTCCTCCGGCAGGAGCCGGTAGACCATCCCCTCGAGCTGCAGCCCGAGCACCGAGGTCAGGAAGAAGACGAAGCCGCCGCCCCCGCCCACGCTGGTCAGGTCCGGCGCGTCCGAGATGAAGAGCCGGCCGGCTTGCGCCTTCAGGTAGGGCGAGATGGTGTAGGAGCGCCAGATCACCCAGCGCAGATAGGGCAGGAGCGAGGTCACCGTGCTGCCACCCCCGAAGGTGACGTGCAGCTCCAGCCCCGGCTCGAGGCCTGGCAGGACGAAGTAGCCGAAGTCACCGCCGAGGGTGACCGAGGTCTGTTGCCCGGTGCTGAGGCCGAAGGCGAGCCCCGCGTTGAAGCTCCCGCGGGGGAACGGGCGCGGCTCCTCGAGCGGGGCTCGAGGTCGGGTGGGGGGCGGGGGCGCCGCGTGGCTGGCCGGGGCGAGCGCGAGCAGGACCAGCGGCGTGACCCAGGCCGCGTGCAGCCGGTGCGCGTGGAGCCCGCGCGCGCGGGCAGGGGCGAGCCCCCGCGGCGCGTGCGGCGCCTGCATCACTCGGTGGCGGCGCCCCCCGCGCCGGTGACGAAGAGCTGATGCCCCTCCTCCTCGCCCTGGTAGCGCAGCCGGAGCACCTCGACGTTGAGGCGCACGAGCCGGCCGTTGCGCAGCCGCACGGTGACGAACTCCTGGTCCGCGTCCACCCGCTGCACGATGCAGCGGCCGAACTGCTGGTGATCGATCAGGTCGCCGGGCGCCAGCGCGCGGTACGGCTCGTAGTGCTCCTCGCTCAGGTCCTCCTCGGGCTCCACCGCGGCCGCGCGGACCGAGGCCATCACGGCGTCGGCCCAGCTCGGCTTGGTGTCGGCGGGCCGGGCGGAGGGCGCCTCTGCGATGCTGACCGGCCGGGCAGGCTCGGGCGCGCGGGCGGGCTCGGGCGCGACGGCGGATCCGGTCACCGAGGCGGGCGCGGGCGCCATCGCCGCAGGGGCGGGCGCCGCAGGGGCGGGCGCCGCAGGGGCGGGCGCCGCGGGCGCCTCGGCTGCCGCCGGCACGGCCGAGCTGGGGCTCGCGGCGAAGATCTCCGAGAACGGGTGCAGCCCGGTGCCGCGGTCGAGCTCGCGCCGGATCAGCACGTCGTCGAAGACCTCGACGACGAACTCGCAGGCGACCACCTTCCCGCCGGTGCACACGCCGCCGAGCAGCTCGACGCCGTTGTCGCGCTGGCGCGACGCGATCACGGAGAGCTGCAGGTGCAGCCGTCCGCTCTCCTCGGAGATGGTGCCGGTCGCGAGCAGGAGCTGGAAGCTGGCGCGGAACTGGCGAGGCAGCCCCATCGCGCGGCTGCTGCGGTCGTAGTGGGCGATGCTCAGGTCATCCAGGACGCCGGTGGCCTGGACCGTGCCGCAGCGGACCCGACGATCCTGGCACATGGTCAGCAGCCCCTGGATCAGGTCTTCCCCCTGGGTGAGCTGACCGAGAATCCGACGGCTCTGTCGGCTCTCGACGAGAAGGCGTGGCAATGGGGTACTCCTTGGTCTTCGACATGGCGACCACGACGCGGTTACGGCCCTCGGCCTTGGCCCGGTACATGGCAGCGTCGGCCATCCGGATGAGCGAGTTCGCTCGCTGGGCCGCGCTCCCGGCCGGGGCGACGTGCTCGATGAGGGTGGCCACGCCCACGCTCGCGGTGATGAACCCTGGGCGCTCTTCGTGGCCGAGGGGCTTGCCGTGGAGGAAGGGCGCTGTCGCGATCACTCCCTGAAGGTGCTGTGCCACCTCGGTCGCGCGCGTGCTCCCGGCGCCCGGCAGGATGATGACGAACTCGTCCCCGCCGTAGCGCGCCGAGATGGAGCCGGCCGGCACCTGGCTCTCGATCAGGATGCCGAGCTCGTGCAGCACGCGGCTCCCCTCGAGGTGCCCGTGCTGGTCATTGATCTCCTTGAAGCGGTCGAGGTCGAGGAAGAGCAGCGCGAGGTCGCTGCCCGCGGTCTCCGCCCGGGCGATCTCCTCGCGCAGCCGGTAGTGGAAGTAACGATCGTTGAAGAGCCCGGTGAGGTCGTCGCGCCGGGCGAGCTCCTTCGCGCGGATGCCGTCGATCATGTTCTGGATCGACGAGGAGATGTAGCCGGCGAAGATCTGGATCAGGGTCCGGTCCTCCTCCGAGTAGGCCTCGCGCCCGACGCGATTCACCAGCAGCAGCACGCCGCAGATGGAGTTGCCGAGGACCACCGGCACCCCCAGCAGCGAGCGCGAGCGGAGCCCGGTCGGCTCGTCGAGCTCCTCGCGGTCCTCGGGCTCGGCGGTGCGGCAGAGCGGCACGCCGGAGCTGTAGATCTGACCGGGGACGCCGCGATCGCCGTGCAGCTTGCGCCCGAGCATGGCGCCCGGGTCGCCGCCGAAGGCGGTGACCAGGGTCAGCTGGGAGCGCTCGCCGCCGAAGATCTTGGCGCGCGGGTCGTCGAGGAGGATGACCCCGGACTCGGAGGGCACGAACTCGTTGGCCTTGGAGAGGATCTCGCGGAGGAAGTGGTCGAGGCGGGGCTCGTAGCGCTCCAGCGTCTCGCCGCGCCGGTAGCGCATCAAGAAGAAGGCGAGCTCCTCCGGCGGGAGCGATGCGATAGTCATCGAGCGTGGGCTCCGGGATCCCTCATCGGAGGCGACCGCAGTCTAGCTCGGTCGCCCCTCGTCGTCCATCGC
>JAKLHH010000893.1 GCA_022710245.1 Myxococcota bacterium | reverse complement strand
CGCCTGCATCTACCCGTCGGCCGCGGCCCAGCCCACCGACCGCCCGATGCTGCTCCAGAACGAGACCGCCAGCCAGGTGGAGGCGGTCTGGCTCCTCTACGACCCGCCCACCAGCGTCTGCTCCGGCGCAACCGTCGCCACCGGAAACAGCTTCCTGGTGCGGATGAAGACCGACGGCACGCTGATCACCCACGCCGCCTTCACCTCGACCATCGCGGCGGGGATGAGCCTGGTCGGCGGCGGCACCGACGTGGTGATCGCCCGCTCCGCGAAGGGCGTCGGCTCCAAGGCTGGCGTGGAGAAGATGACCCCGGGGACGCTGACCGCGGGCGTGATCGGCGGTCCCACCATCGAGGCCTGGCGCGAGATCCGCTGATCGCGGGACTCAGCCGAGCAGGATGTCCACCGGGCCCTTGCCCTCGCGCAGGATCTCGATCTCGTCATCGATCAGGCTGACCACCGTCGAGGGCTCGTTGGTGAGGAGCCCCCCGTCGAGGACCAGGTCGAGCTGGCTGCCGAGCCGGTCCTTCACCACGTCCGGATCGATCAGGATCTCACCCGTCGCAGGGTCGGTGGCGCTGGTGGAGATGATCGGCCTCCCCAGCGCGCGCGTGAGCTCGAGGCAGGTGCTGTTGTCGGGCACGCGGATGCCGACCTCCCGGCGCTTCTCGAGGAGGATCTTCGGCACCATCTTGCTGGCGGTCAGCACCACCGTGTAGGGGCCGGGGAGCAGCCGCTTCAGCCAGCGGTAGCCGAAGTCGGTGACGTACGCGTACTCGGCGATGTTGGACAGGTCCTGGCAGATGAAGCTCAGGCGGTGCCCGCGGTCGAGCCCCTTGATGCGGTAGATGCGGTCGATCGCCTTGCGGTTGTGCAGGTCGCAGCCGATCCCGTAGACCGTGTCGGTCGGGTAGGCGATCACCCCGCCCGCGTCCAGGACCTCGGCGGCCTTCTGGATCTTCCGCGGGTTGGGTCGGTCCTCGTCGAGGACCAGGAGCTGTGCCTTGGCCACCATATCATCGCTCGTGCGCGGCAGCGCCTCACCCGATCCGTCACTCGGCCTCCCACTGCATCGCCTCGCTGCGTCGCGGCAGACCTATAGCGCCCTTGCCGAGGGAAAGTCAACCACCCCGGCCCGCCCTCGCCTCGTCGGCACGCCGGCGCCCGCAGATCAAAGCTTAATCAGTCCGGCCTGCAGCGCCAGCACCGTCGCCTCGACCCGGCTGGAGACACCGAGCTTGCGGTAGATGCTCTCCAGGTGCGCCTTGATCGCGCGACGGGTCGCGCCCAGCGCGCGGGCCGCCTCGGGGTTGGAGAGCCCCCTGGCCACCAGGCCGAGCACCTCGAGCTCGTCGGCGGTGAGGGCGTGCTCGCGCTGCTGGCGCCCCGCGGCGCTGGCGAAGAGGTTCCAGAAGCGGCGCGCGAGCCGGGGCTCGATCACGGTCCCTCCCGCCGCGACCTCGCGGATCGCGGCGACGAGCTGCGTCGGCGCGAGCCCCTTGACCAGGTAGCCTGCGGCGCCCGCCCGCACCGCCGCGAAGACGCGGTCCTCGTCGGCGAAGCTGGTCAGGACCAGGATCTCCAGCCCCGGCAGCTCGGGGCGCAGCGCCTCGATCACGGCGCCGCCGTCCATCCCAGGCAGCTCGAGGTCGAGGAGCAGGAGCTCGGCGGGCTGCTCGCGCGCCAGGCGGCAAGCCTCCTCACCGCTCGCCGCCTCGCCCACGACCTGCAGATCCGCCTCGGCCGCGAGCACGCGCAACAGCAGCTTGCGGAAGCGCGGCTGATCCTCGCAGATGAGGACGCGGATCATCAGCGCAGCTTCTTCAGCGCCTTGCGGACGGCAGCCGCGTGCTTGCCCTTGGGGTCGAGCTGAAGGTACCGCTTGAGCGCCTCCGCCGTGCGCCGGCGATCCGAGCCGCGCGCCGCCGTGCCGAGGAGGAAGAACGTCTCGGCGTCGCTGGGGTCGAGCCGAGCGCTCTCCTCGAGGGCGAGGTTCGCCTGCACCGTGTGTTTCGTCAGGAGGAGGGTCTCGCCCTGCAGCCGCTTGGCCTGCGCGCTGCGCGGATCCTGCCTCAGCGCCGCCTTGATGGCCGCGCTTGCCCTGGGGCCCTCCCGGCGGCCGAGGTAGTAGCGAGCGAGCGCGAGGTGCGCGTCGACGGCGAGGCGCCGGGGGAAGTACGGGTGAGCGTCCAGCCGCGTGAGCACGCCGCTCAGCTTCTCCACGGCCTCTGGCTTGTTCTGGCGGGCGTAGAGGGCGCCGAGCCGGAGGTACGGGAGCGGGTGCTCGGGGCCAGCGCGGAGCGCCGCGCTCCAGGCGCTCTCGGCCTCGGCCAGGCGGCCGGCCTGCGACATGGCGTCGCCATACGCGACCAGGTAGGCCGTGTCGTCCCAGGACAGGAGCGGGCCGCGGGTCCCCTCCGCGAGCTTCACCAGCGCCGTGAGGCGAGTGTGCTCCTCGGCAGGCAGCTTGCCGGCCGCGCCCAGGGCGGCGCTCGCCTCCTGGGCCTTGCCGGCGAGCGCCAGCGCGGCGACCAGCGCCCCGGCTGTCCCCTGACGCCCTGCGCGATTGACCGCGCCGAGGAGCGTCGCGGCCTCGTCGTAGCGCCCGACGCGGAGGTAGATGCGACCGAGCAGCTCCCGCGCGGGGAGGAAGCCGTGGCTGATCCGCTCAACCTCCGCGAGGCTGGCGAGCGCGGCGCCGAGCTCGTGCTGGCGCTCCTCGACCTGTGCCTTCAGGGTCAGCGCGCGGTAGCGGAGCCAGGGGACGCGGGCCGCCCCGCGGGCGGCCGCCAGCGCCGCCTTCTCCCCATCCGGCCGCGCGAGGTGGGCGAGCGCGAGCAGCAGCTGAGCCTCCGGCGACCTCTCCGCGAGCTCACGGAGCGATGCCTGCGCTGCCGCGTCCTTTCCGGACGCGGCCAGCAGCCGGAGCGGCCGCGCGGCCTCACTCCCATCTCCATCGAGGAGATCGCCGATCTCGGCGCCGCGCCCGAGCAGCGCGAGCGCCCAGGCCCGAACGTGCCTCAGCCGGGCTGACGCGGGCTTCTGGCTCAGCCGCTCGAGGGCCTTGATCTCCAGCCCCTCGGCGACCTCGAGCTCGGCCTGCAGCACCTGCACCGCGGGATCGAGCTCGCCGCGGACCTTCTTCAGGCGCTCCAGGACCGTGTGGGACTCGTCGAACTGCCCCGCGCGCGTCAGCACCTCGACGGCGTGGAAGAGGAGCGCGGGGCTGGTCGGCGCCGCGCCCAGCGCGGCCACCAGCTCCTGTAGCCCGGCGAGGGCGGTCGCCTCGCCGCGGAGCACCTGGCGCTCCACCATCAAGAGTCGGCGCCAGGCCTTGCCCACGGGACTGAGCACGCCGCGCCTCGCGAGCTGGTCGAGCTCCGGGGAGGCCGGATCGCGGGCGAGCAGCGCCGCGAAGAGCCCGAAGCCGGCGATCTCGTGCTGCGGGCTCGCCTCGAGCGCGCGTCGGAAGGCCTGCTCGGCGCCGCCGGCGTCGTCGGACTCGCGCAGCAGGTGCCCCTTGAGGACGTGCGCGGAGGCGAGCGCCGGCAGCAGCTTGAGCGCCTCGTCGACGCGGCGCTCGGCGTCGGCGCGCTTGCCCTCGAGCCAGGCGGCCCAGCCCATCAGCGTGAAACGGAGCGCCTGGTTGGAGACGTCCGCGGGGCGCGCCTGCTCGAGGATCGAGGCGGCCCTGCCCGGCTCGTTCTCGGCGAGCGCCAGCGACGCCTGCGCCAGCGCCTGCGGCCAGGTGCGGAACGACGACGCGCTGGCAGGCGGCTCACCGACGCGATACTGGAGCCACGCGAGCGCCCCGATCAGCTCCGCCTCCGCGGTCAGGCCGGCGCCCAGCGACCCGCGCGCGCGGGCACGCGCCACGGCGGCCAGCACCGACTGGTACTCGTCGACGCTGTCGAGGAGCTTCGCCCGGGCGGTCCGCTCCAGGGTTGCGCGACCGAGGGCGCGCAGGCTGAGGTAGCGCCAGAGGAACACGCCGCCTCCGCCGAGGACCGCGCAGGACGCGAAGATGAGCAGCCACCAGCCCGCGCGCGCCACGGCTCGCCGGGGGCGCCCCTGCCCGCGCTGCGCCTCCCGCGCTGCCTCGGGCAGGTCGACCGAGTGCGTGTCGGGCGCCGGCGTCCGCTCACCCTGCCCCGGGAGCGAGGAGAGCAGCTGG
>JAKLHH010000892.1 GCA_022710245.1 Myxococcota bacterium | reverse complement strand
GACGATCTCCCGCTCCTCGTCGAGCACCTCGCCGGAGAGCTCGGGCACGAGGCCTCCGAGCGGCTGCTCGCGCTGATGCCGCTCCTGCGCAGCTACGGCTGGCCGGGGAACGTCCGCGAGCTGCGCAACGTGGTCGAGCGGCTGGGCGTGCTGCCCGTCGAGGACGCGCTGCCGAGCGGGCTGGTGGGGCGGCACCGCGAGCGCCAGGCGCGGCCCGGCGTCGTCACCTACGCCGACGCGCGCGAGCGCGCCCTGGAGGGCTTCGAGCGGACGTACGTCGCCGAGCTCCTGGCGGCGGCCGGTGGGAACGTCACGCGCGCGGCGGAGGTCGCCGGCCTCTCGCGGCGCTACCTGACGCGGCTGATCACCCGCTACGGCCTGCAGCGCGGCGGGGCGTGAGGGCCGGACCGGCGCTCAGCGCCAGCTCCAGGAGAGCGTCGCGCCGGTCGGGGAGAAGCCGACCCTCGCGCCTCGCGACGCGCTCACGTCCTCGCTCCGCGTGCGCGTCGCCGGCGGCGCCTCCCGCCGCAGGAGCAGGACCAGGGCCGCCACCGCGCTCGCCGCCGCGGTCGAGTAGCAGACGATCGCACCGGCGCGCGAGCGGGCCGCCTGGTCCTCCAGATCGCTGACCTGTCCCCCGTACTCCACCGGCTGCAGCCGGTTCGCCAGGGAGCGCGCCTGGTCGATCCGTCCCAGCGCGTGGAGCGTGAGCCCGACGCCGGCGGCGAGGGTGGCGGCGCTCACGCCGACGAGGACCCAGCCGACCGCGCGGCGCACCCCGCCGCCAGTGGACGCGTGGGCATCGCCGCTGAGCGGCGGGAGCGGCCCCGCGAGCGGGCGCAGCACCTCGCGCACCTCATCGTCGGACGCGCCGGCCCGCCACTCGAGCCGGCTCCCCGCGGTCCAGGCGCCTCGCGCGGCGTCGTAGCGGCGGACGCTGAGGCGCACGCGCCCGCGAGTGACGCGGGCGCTGAGCGTGAGGAGGGCCGAGGCGCGCAGCGCGCGAGCCAGGCGGGCGGCGTCGCTCGCGCGGAGGCGCCGCTCGAGCGGCGAGGCGCGGGCCGCGCCCTCGGCCTCCCGCAGCCGCTGCAGGATGGGGGGCGCGTGGTCGGCGGGGTCGAACTCCCGCCCGGGCCAGTGCTGAGCGCTCTGCGCGAACCAGCGCTGGGCCGCGGCGCCGTCGGTGGCGAGGAGCGCCAGCCCGCGCTGAAGGCAGATCTCGGCGAGGAGGCGCGGGGCCACGAGGGCGGCCAGCGCGGCCTGGGCCTCCCGCTCGGCGCTGGCCAGGCGGATCAGCGCCTCGTCGTAGCGGACGTTGGCGACGAGAGCCACCGCCTGCGCGAGCGCGGTCTCGGCCTGCTGCCGGTGGGCGCGGAGGTCCGCGTCGCGCGCGAGCTCGCCCTGCGCCTCCTCGGGCGCGAGCGCGGTGGCGCCCCCGCGGCGCAAGGCCCAGGTGACCTCGCGTGTCGCGCGAGCGAGCTCCGGTCCGGCGGCGCCGTCCGCGAGCACGACGACGAGCTCGGCGCGGGGGCTCGCCGTCGAGGACGAGGGGAGGGCGGCGAGGAGGAGCGCGAGCGCGCAGCGGCTGGAGGTCGTGCCCATCATCAGGGCGTCGCGGGTGGGGAGAGGGTGATCATGCCGAGGTTCGTGTGCTCGCCGCCGCGGATGATAACACTCTGGCTGAAGGTGCGCGGCTCCGCGGTCACCAGCCTCACCGTGTGGGGGCCGGCGCGGAGCGCGAGGCGAAAGACCGGGGTGGTCGCCACCCGACGCCCGTCCACGTAGACGTGCGCCCAGGGGCGCGTGTTGACCGAGAGCCAGCCCTCGCCGGCCTCCGGCGTGGTCCTCGGCGCTGGCCTCGGCCGCGGGCGCTCCGGACGCGGGCGCTCCGGGGGCGGGGGCGGGCGCCGGCGCTTGCTCGCGACGGGCCGGACCTTGCCCCGATGGTCGAGCTCGCGTCGCGGCGGGCGGAGCTTCGCGGAGGCTCTCCCTTCGTGCGTCGCGGCGTCAGGGCTGGCGTCGTGTCGCGAGGCGCTGACCTCGGCCGCGCCGGCGTCGGCGGGGCTCCTCGACGCCGCCGCGTCGGCGGGGCTCGCGGCCGCGTCGGCGACCAGCGGTGGGCCGTCCGTGGCCGTCCGCTCCACGGCCCGCCGAGGGAAGACGAGCAGGGCCGCGGCGACCAGGGCTCCGCAGACGACGAGCCCGCCGGCGACGCCGAAGAGCAGCGTCGAGCGTCGGCGCCGCGCCTCTCGCGGAGCGGCTCGCACGAACGGCCGCGGCCGCGCGGCCTGCTCCGCGGGCCGGCCACGCTCCGCGCTCGCGCCGATCGGCGCCGTGTGCTCCCCGGTCGGACCGCTGTCCGAGCCCGCGCTGAGCGAGGGCACCGTCCGCTCGCGCGTCGGGCCGCTGTCGGCGCTGGCGCTCTCCGAGGGAGGCACGGTCAGCTCGCGGGTCGGATCGCTGTCGGCGCTCCCCGCGCTCGCCGAGGGCCCGAGGTCGCGCGTCAGCTCGCCGTCCGAGCTCGGCGGCGGCAGCTCGCTTGGCGACGACCGCGGGGTCGCTGGCTCCTCTGCGGAGTCGGAGGAGCCCGGCTCCGCGACGAGCACCGCCTGGCCCCAGGCGTCGTCCTCGAGGTCGAGGGTCCCGGCCGGGGTGGTGGTCGGCCTCGGAGCGGCCAGCTCGGCCTGGACCCGCGAGGCCAGCTCGAGGCGCAGCCGCGTCGGATCCGTCGCGGGCGCGAGCTCGAGGAGCAGCGCGCGCAGCTCGTCGTCGAGTCGCGCCGCGCTCGGGCGCCGCGTCGGCTCGACCGAGAGCGCCGCGGCGAGGCGCTCGTCCAGCGCTCGCAGCACGCGGGGAGGCGCCTCGGTGAGCACCTGACCCTCGATCGACGGCACGCTCACCAGGCGTCCGAACTGCTGGAGCAGGTCGACGGGGTTCGACCCGGTGCAGAGCTCGTAGAGGATCGCGGCCAGCGAGAAGACGTCCGAGGCGGGCGTCGCCGGGCGGCCGGCGTACTGCTCGGGGCTCATGTAGGCTGGCGTGCCCTTCACCACGCCGGCGCGCGTGACCTGGTCGGTGGTGACCCGCGAGAGCTTGGCCAGCCCGAAGTCGGCGATCTTCACGTCCCCGTGCCGGCTGAGGAGGATGTTCGCCGGCTTGACGTCCCGGTGGATCAGCCCGAGGGGGTGCCCCGTCTCGTCACACGCCGCGTGAGCGAAGCGCAGCCCCGCGGTCACCTCGGCGGCGATCCCCACCTTCACCCAGAGCGGGAGCCGCTTGAGGCCGCGCTTGCGCAGGTCGCGCAGGGTCACGCCGTGGACCAGCTCCATCACCAGGAAGCAGAGCGCGCCCTCGCTGGTGAAGTCGTAGATCTGCACGATGTTCGGGTGGGGCAGCCGGGCGATGATGCGCGCCTCGTTGGCGAGCTGCGCGATCCCGTCGTGGCGCACCCGCGGCCGCACCACCTTGATCGCCACCTCCTGCACGAAGCCCGCCGGGCCTCGCTGGGTCGCCCGGTAGACGAGGCCGAAGCCCCCGCCCCCGATCAGGCTCTCGATGGTGTACTTGCCGAGCTGGGTGCCTGGCGCGAGCATGCGTGCCGAGGCTGCCATTATAGCTCACCGGTCCTGCCTCCAGCTGCGACGAGTCGGGTAGCCAGGAGAGCCCTGCCAGGCCTCACCTCCCCCCCGGCCGCTCGCTGGACCGGGCACCTGGCGGGCTCTGCCGACGGCACGGCGGCTGCAACGTGCGGCAGGAGGCTTCGATGGGAGGAGACCATGAAGAAGCTCACGGTGGCAGCCCTCGCCGGCGTCGTCGCCGGCCTGGCGCTCGCCTGGTCGGTCGCGCACGCCGCGCCGCAGCCCGGCGAGGAGCAGAAGCTCGCGGTGGGGTTGCACGACGTCCCGCTGCCCGGGATGCCGAGCGGCAACAACACGGTCTTTCTGGTGCACGTCTCGCCGGATCGCCGCACCGCGCTCGCCCTCACCGTGGCCCACGGCGACCCGCGCAGCGGCGACCGGGTGCGCCTCGTCACCGAGGAGGGCGCGGCGCAGGGAGCGGTCTCCCGGGTGATCGCGCAGTCGCAGAAGCTGGACTACTCGCTGGTCAGCCTCCGCCTCGACCGGCCCTTCACCACTCGCCCCATCACCGTCGTCGGCGACCGGCTGCCCGGCGCCGGCGTCG
>JAKLHH010000891.1 GCA_022710245.1 Myxococcota bacterium | reverse complement strand
GCGCCATTCGCCGGGCGCCGGCGTGATCGCCTCACCGCCGCGCCATTCGCCGGGCGCCGGCGTGATCGCCTCACCGCCGCGCCATTCGCCGGGCGCCGGCGTGATCGCCTCACCGCCGCGCCATTCGTCGGGCGCGCGCCGGCTCGTGACGCCGTCGAGGGCGCGCCGGCTCGTGACTCCGTCGAGGGCGTTGGTCACCCTGAAGTATCTCCGACCCTCGCGACGAAGGTCGACGATACTTCAGCGGCGACAGTGGCCCCGTCGGCGCACTCGAGTCGGCGCTCGAGGCTGGCCGACGAGAACCGACCAGAGACGGGCAGAGCTGGCGGAGCGAGAAGGCCCGAGCGATCAGTGGCTCTGCGCGGGCCCCGGCACCTTGATCAGCGGCTGCTCCCTGCGGATCAGCTGCTCGGCCTTCAGCGCCTCGAGGGCGCGGGCGAGGCCGGCGGCGTCGCTGACGCGCACCAAGATCACGGGCCTGCCGCCGACCAGCGAGGCGTGGATCGTCTCGCCGGGCGCACGGGCGAGGGCGGCGAGCGCGGGCTTCAGCGCGGGCAGGGTGCGGGCCACGGCCTCGAGCTGCCGCGCGTGGCGCGCCGAGGAGACGAGGAGCAGCGCCGTCCCCGGCGCGGCCTCGCGCAGGGTCCGCGCCGCGTCGGGTCCGCCCATCGGGCTGACGCGGACCATCGAGGGGACGCGGAAGTGCCGGCGCAGCAGGTCGCCGGCCGCGCGCGCGCCGATGGTCTCCCCGTCGGTGGCGACCACCACCTCCTTGAGCAGGTTCTCGTAGCGATAGGGCGCGTCCGGGAAGCGGCGGCGGTAGGCGTCGATGGCGAAGGCGACGAGCTCCGCGTCGAGCGCCCGCCCCTCCTCGAGGTAGGCCCGCACGCGGGGCGAGAGCGCGTGCGCGAAGCCGTCGATCTGCGCGTCGCTGTACCAGGGGCTCGCGTCCTCCTTGCCGGTCAGGCGGCGGTAGGCGAGGCCGTTCCCGAGGGCGGTGGCCAGCGCCTCGTTCAGCAGGCCGTAGGCCAGGGGCGCGAAGGGCGAGGGGTCCTGGCGGAAGCGACGCTCGAGCCGCTGCTGCTCGGCGGCCGGCTGCGCGTCGAAGAGCGAGTGGCAGAGCTCGTGGAAGACGATGGCCAGGCGCTGCGGGGCCTCGTCGGCGTCGAGGAGCACCTCGAGCGCGCTCGCGTCCGCCTCGACGACGGCGTGGGTGTGGCCGGACGCCCCGGGGATCGGCAGCAGCGCGACGGTGACCGGGAGCCGCGCTGGCCAGCTGCTCTGGTAGAAGCGCGCGGCGCGCTCGAAGAGCTCGCCGAGGCGCGAGCGCGTGAGGACGCGCTCCATGGTCACGCGCTGCCGCTCGAGCTTCGCCCGCGAGGGCCGCCAGACGAGCGCGTCGTAGGCCGGCGCCAGGGCGGCGAGGAGCTCGAAGAGGCGGCGGTGCTCGGCGGCGGGGAGGAGCCCCGCGGTGCGGCCCTCGAGGTCGGTGAGATCGCGGGCGCGGGCGCTCTGCTGGTCGAAGTGGCGGAGCACGTCGAAGCTCATCTCCCGGCGCCCCTCGGGGTAGCCGCGGAAGCCGAAGGAGTGGCCGAAGTGCGCCTCGCGGAGCGCGCGGAGCTCGCCGATGGCTTGGCGTGCGGCCGGCGTGTCGAAGCGGCTCCCCGTATAGAGGTCGCGCAGGATGGTCGAGCCGCGCCAGTGGCCGGTCAGCGCGAGGGAGAACCCCCAGAGCCCGGCGACCCGGCTCGGGTGGAGCTGGATCCGAAGTGGCGGCGCGGCCTCGAGGCGCGCGGGGAGGGCGAGCGCGACGGCGAGGGCGAAGGAGAGGGAGAGGGAGAGGGAGAGGGAGAGGCGGGCGAGCATGGGACCTCCGATCAGCTCCCCCTTGCACGCGTGAGCGCCGCGGCGGTTCCCGAAAATCCGCCGGCGGGCGTAAGATCGCGGCATGCTCCCGCCCCGCACGCGACGGCTCCTCTTCCTCCTCGTGCTGGCCGTCGCGGTGGGTGGGTTCGCGCTCTGGCGCCAGCACGAGTACGAGCTCCAGGCCCAGCGGTACCGGCGGGTGTCGCTCCCGGGCCACCGCAACGCCCTCCGCCTCGACGGCCCACCGCGGACGCTCGAGCTCCCGCTGGCGCCGATGGTGGAGCTCGATCGCCTGAGCCGCGCCCAGGTGCTGGCCCTGCGCGCTCGCGCGGTCGCGCGGCGCCCCGACCTCCTGGCGACGCCCTACCAGCCCACCGACGAGGTCTTCGGGCAGGTGCAGGACGGCAAGCCCTGGTGGGGCATCGAGGGCATCTACCTGCGCGGGCGGGGGCCGCGGAGCAGCGACGGGCCCTCGGAGGAGTCGCGGTTCATCGTCAACCCCTTCCTCCTCGTCGGTGTGATCGAGACCGTCTCCTACGGCGGCGGTGCCATGGCCGGGGCGCCGCCGGGCACGGAGCGCCCGCCGCGCTGCGAGGGGCTCACCTATCGCCTGGGCGGGCAGCCCGTGGTCTCCGCCCGCTACGAGATCCGCGCCTTCCTCGCGTTCGCGAGCGAGCGCGTCGCGGAGGAGTACCAGCGCCAGGTCACGCTGGTCACCTACAACGCGCGCGACCTCGGCTTCACCCACGCCCTCGTCGACGCGGGCGCCTCGCGGGGGATCCGCGTCCTCGGCCCGGTCGGCGGGCCCTTCCCGCTGCGCCAGTTCCTGCACACGGGCCCGAGCTGCGGTCAGCCGGGCGGCTGCAACAACATGAGCCCGCACGCGCCCGAGCTGGAGGTCGAGCTCGCCGAGCTCCCGGCGCGCGTGGTGATGAGGCTCTGGCGCGAGCGACCCGGCAACGCGGCGAGCCCGGCGGACGTGACGGTCGAGCTCGAGCTGCGCTGAGCGTCGACCGGGCGAGCAGGAAGAATTTGCCCTTCATCGCGGAGCCTCCGAAGGGGGCGAGCAGGGCAAATTGTTGGTCGCGGCAGCTACGCCCGACCGCCCGACCTGTGCGGCGCCGCGACAATTGCGGCGGTCTCATCCCGGAGCGGCCGGAGGCCGCGAGGACCCGCAATTCGGGCGAGGCGACGCCGCGCACGCCGAGCGACCATTGAAGCGGCGCCCCACACGTCGGGCGGTGGTGGGCAGCTGCCGCGACGAACAATTGAACACCCGCCGGCCGCAGGGTACCATCCGCGCGCTCAGACGCGGACGACGCCATGAACCGGATCGTGCACATCATCGGCACCGGCAACCTGGGCGAGCCCCTGATCGGGCTGCTCGCCGACCACCGGGAGGCCTTCGGCATCGACGAGGTCACCTTCACCAAGCGCTCACCGCTCGCCTACGAGCGGGCCAAGGTGGAGAGCCTGGTCCGTCGCGGCGCCCAGCTCTGCGTCGACCGCGACGTGCGTGACGAGTTCGTCCGCCTCGGCCACTCGCCCACCTACGACGCCCAGGAGGCGCTCGAGCGGGCGCGCGTGGTGATCGACTGCACGCCCTCGGCGACGCGCAACAAGACGATCTACCTGAACATGAAGGGGCCCACCGGCTTCCTCGCCGCGGGCGGCGCCGAGCTCGGCTTCGGCAAGCTCTACATCAACGAGGTCAACGACACGAGCCTGGTGCCCGGCGAGGACCGCTTCATCCAGGTCGCCAGCGGCAACGCCCACACGCTCGCCTACCTGGTGAAGCTCTTCGGCTTCGACGGCGACGTCAGCCACCTGCGCTCGGCCCGCTTCGTCTGCATGCGACGGATGAGCGACTTCAGCCAGGAGCGCGGCTACATCCCCTCGCCCAAGGTGGCGCCGCACGATGTGGAGCAGTTCGGCACCCGGCAGGCGCGAGAGGCGAGCTTCGTCTTCAAGACGCTCGGCCTCACGCTCGACCTCCGCTCGAGCGTGGTGCAGGTCCCGACCCAGCTGATGCACACCATCTGGTTCTCGCTGGAGATGGACCGACCGCTCCCGCTCGCGCAGGCGGTGGAGCGGACCTGCGGGAGCCGCATCGTCGCCCAGACCGACAAGCTCTCCTCGACGCTGATCTTCGCCTTCGCGCGCGACCACGGCTACCGCGGCCGCATCTTCTCCCGCGTCGTCGTCCCCACCCAGGCCCTCGCCGCGTACGGCAGCAGCCTGGACGGCTTCTGCTTCGAGCCGCAGGGCTCGAACGAGCTGCTCTCGGCGGCGGCGGCGACCATCTGGTTCCTCTACCCGA
>JAKLHH010000890.1 GCA_022710245.1 Myxococcota bacterium | reverse complement strand
CTGAAGAAGTAGCTCGGTCGCTACCTGCTGAAGAAGTAGCTCGGTCGCTACCTGCTGAAGAAGTAGCTCGGTCGCTACTTCTTGATCGGTGCGCCGACCCCGCCCTCGGGCGAGGCGCCCCCATCAGATGCCGCCCCGCTGTCCGCTGCTGCTCCGCTCCCCGCCGCGCTGCCGGTGGACGTGCCGGTCCCCGCCGCCGTGACCTGCGCGCGGCGGCGCGCCATCACCCGCTCGTAGACCAGATAGCCGCCCACCGCGAGCGCCGCGGTGAGCAGGCCGGCCAGCAGGATCACCAGCCAGCGGAAGCGGCGCGGCCGGCCGCGCGCCGGGGCCGGCGCGCTCTCCGCGCGCTCGCCCTCGAGGCGCACCGGACGCAGCGAGCTGACCAGGATGACGCCCTTGCGACGGAGGTCGTGGAGGATCGACTTCAGCAGCCCCGGCGCGGCCACCCCCTGCTCGACCAGGGCGGCGGCCCGCTCTCCCTCGACGATCCGGATGAGGAGCTCCAGCGATCCCGGCGGGAGCTTCTGCAGGTAGAGGTCGAGCGCCGTGCTGTCGACGGTCACGTCCTCGATCGAGGTGAGCCCCTGCTGGTACACGCGCGCCAGCAGGATGTTGTTCTGCTGGAACGCCGTCTCGATCAGCTGCGCGAGGTCGCCGAGCGGCACCTGCCCGGGGTCGGGCAGCTCGGTGGTCAGCACGTACTCCACCCACTCGTAGCCGAGCAGCTGGAGCATGCCGAGCGGACCGACCGTGGGCTGGCCGAGGTTGACCGTGCAGCCGCAGAGCTGCCCTCGCTGGAAGATGATGACGGCCTCGCGGGCGTCCTTGCGCAGCACCAGCCGGCCCGAGTGGCCGACGCGGGCGATCGCGCGCAGCAGGTGCGCCGTGCCGATCGGCTCCACCCAGCCCCGCAGCTCGGCCTCGCCCGCCTGCAGGCGCTCCTCGAGGAGCACGCGCGGCGCCAGCGCAGCCTCCAGCCCCTGGACGATCGGCGCGACGGCCGCCGCGCCGGAGGCCTCCACCTGGCTGGCGAGGAACTCGCTCGAGAGCATGATGAAGGGCGTCTCGCGGACGTGGAAGTCGCTGCGGATCGCCGCGAGCAGCTCGCGCCCGTCGAGCTCCTGGCCGCGCAGGTCGGCGAGGATCGCCGTCGGGTGCCGCTGCAGCGCGGTCGTGTAGGCCTCCAGGCCGGTCTGCACCGCGAGCACCGCGAGGCCGAGCGACTCTGCCGCCTGCTGCAGCACGGCCCGGACGGCCGGCGGAGGCACCACCAGGAGCACGGTGCCGCCCTGCGCCTGCAGCCAGCGCCGCAGGCTCTCCCGGCTGGGCGTCGCCCCGCCCTGCGGGGGGGTCTTCGAGGGCGCGAGCGGCGTCTTCGAGGGCGCGAGCGGCGTCTGGGCCGGGGTCGCCAGGCGGGCGCGCCCGGAGGGCGGACGCTGCGCCGCGGGCGCACCGCCCGCGTCGGGGGAGCGGGACGGGGCCTCGAGCTCCGCCTGCTGCTGCGCGGTGGACTCCTCCACCAGCCGCCTCAGGTAGGGGTCGCTGAGGTCAAGCTCCGCCTTGAAGCTCATCGCCGTGGGGACGTCCTCGTCGAAGCCCTCTCCCGGCTCGTCGATGAGGTGCTCGTCGACGGCCGGACCGGCCTGCTGCGGCATCTCCCCGGTCTCGTACGGCGTGTCGACGATCCGCTCGGCCGTCGGCACCGAGCCGCCGTCGTCATCCTGGGGACGCGTCAGCGTGATCTCCTCGGGGCCGGCCCGCGCTGGCGTGGGCTGCACCACCACCTCGGCGGCCCGCTGCCCGCGGCCCGCGGGCTGCGTCACCACCTCGAGCAGCGACTGCTGCATGGGGTCGACCACGGTGCGCTCGTCGTCGTCGTCGCCGAAGAGCGCGTCCTCGTCGGCGAACCCCGGCGCCGGCGCCAGCGGGTCACCGAAGCCTGCCTCGGGCGCGAGCGACCGGCCCGAGCGCGGCTGCGAGACCGCCGCGTCCATCACCGTGTTGGTCAGGCTGCTGGGGACATGCTTGACCATCTTCGGGCTCGCCGGCCGGGTGACATCCGTGATGCGGCGGCGGCGCTCGCCGGTCGCGATCGCGTCGTCGTCGTCCTCCTCCTCGTCCGGCGCGCTCTCGCTGAGGCTGATGCTCCAGTCGCCGTGCGCGGCGATCTCGTTCAGCGCCTCCTCCCCGCGCAGCGCACCGCACTCCGCGAGCGTCACGTCGCCGAAGGAGATGGCCACGCGCGCGGCCAGCGTCCCTCGCTGCAGCGAGATGGTCCCCGAGCCGCCCTCGCGCTCCAGGCGCTCGAGCATGGGCAGCAGCCTCTCCACCGCGGGTCCGCTCACCGCGCCGCGCCGGCCGCGCTCCAGCCGGGCGAAGAGCGTCCCCACCCGGCTGCCGAGCACCTTGCCCTCGAGCGGCTTGAGGATGTACTCGGCCGCGCCCATCTGGATCGCCGTGAAGCGGCGCAGCAGCGAGTCCTCGCTGGTGAGGAAGGCGAGCGCCGAACCCTGGGTCTCCGGGGCCTGCAGCAGCTTGCCCCCCAGCGCGAGGCCGTCCGCGCCCTTGAAGACCGTGTCCATCAGGATCAGGTCCGGCTTCTGCCGGGCCGCGATGCGGAGGCCCTCGAGGTGGCGAGTACAGGTGACGACCTGACACTCCGGGCCGTGCAGGGTGAGGCGGACGAGGCGGCCGATCCGCGGGTCCTCGTCGACCAGGAGGACGGTGCGGCGTGCGGTCCCGGCACTAGCTCCGGGATCGGGCATCGGCGGCTCCGCGGCAGACAGAGGTGCGCATCTGACGTTGCCAGTATAAGACAAGCGGCGGCCCGCGTCATGTTGTTGGTCACCTGCCCTGCGAGGGGCGGGGAGGGGCCGCGAGCAGCCCGCTCGCCGCCCGGCCGGGCAGTGGCCCGGACCGGAGGTCGCCGACGCCGGGTGGTGCAGCGGGGCTCAGCGGCGGAGGAGCAGGTAGACCGCCGCGCCGAGCGCGGCCACGAGCAGCACCCCCAGCGCGAGGAGCAACGAGCGCCGGCGGGCGCCGGCGGGCTGCCCCTCGTCGGCGGGCTCCGAGCGCCGCGTGGTGCGCAGGCCGGTCTTGTCGCGCAGCCGGCGCAGCTGCGAGACAGAGACGCGGGAGGCCGAGCCAGCGCCGCTGCCGAAGCCGGAGGCCGAGTTGGTCGAGGGGATGCCCGCGAAGGAGGAGCCCCGCGCCATGGCCCCCGAGACGATCTTGCGCTCGCCGGCCGCCGGCGCGAGCTGGTCGAGGAGCTTGAGCAGCGGCTCGGCCGGGATCGCCTTGCGCGCACCCTGGACGAAGGCGAAGTAGGATTCCTCGAGGTCGTCGAAGGCCATGATGCCGTCGCAGGCGTCGCAGCGGCAGGTGGGAGCCTTCACCGCGCCCTCGCCGCGGAGCTCGTCCATGTCCACCAGCATCGCCTTCTCGGTCTCGCAGGCGGCGCAGTAGTAGGGGACGTAGAAGCTCTTGATGAACCCGCCCTCGAGGAAGTTGCTCACCGAGTTGAGCTTGGCGACCACGGCCGAGGAGCACTCCACCAGCACCACCGAGATGCCCCGCCCCTGCACGAGCTCCCGCCACTTCACCCAGTCGCGCACGCCGCAGTTGTTCACGTCGTGCACGCTGGCGAGATCGATCACGACCATCTCGCCGCGGATGCGCGGCGCCAGCGCGACGAGGTCGTTATCCTCGTCGATGACGCCCGAGATCTTCACGTAGGTGAAGAGATCGAGCTGCTGGACCTCGGCCTCGAACTTCGGTGCCACGGCCGAATATTCTACCCTCCCGACGGGGTCCTGCGCCACCTCGCCACGGGCTCCTCGGGCTCCTCGGGCTCCTCGTCACGGCCCACGACGGCGCGGCGGACGGCTCCGGCACGGCCACGCTCGCTCGCGGCGGCAGACGGAGGGGGTCTCACACCCGGCAGAGACGGCGGCGGACGGCGAGGTACTCGTCGGAGAGGGAGACCTTGACCAGCTCGGGGCCGTCGCTGATCAGCTGCACGGCCACCTCGCCCGACGCGCCGACCGCGACCTCCTGCCCGCCCAGCTGAGCCATCAGGCGCAGCGCGGCGCCGATCTCGTCGCAGGCGAGGAGGCCGAGGTTGTTCGCCGAGCGGTCGACCGCGGAGAGCCACCGCGCCGGCAGCGCCTCCTCGCCGCCCTGGGCGCGGTG
>JAKLHH010000089.1 GCA_022710245.1 Myxococcota bacterium | reverse complement strand
TACCGCACGGTGCAGACCCCCACGTTGCTCCTCTGGGGCGCCCAGGACCGGGTGAGCCGCGTCGCCTACGGCCACCGTCTGGCCGCCGAGCTGCCGAACGCGAAGCTGGTGGTCATCGAGCAGTGCGGGCACATCCCGATGTTCGAGCGACCCACCCGCGTGCTGCAGTTCGTCCGTGAGTTCCTGCCGGCGGCCTGGCGCGCGAGGCACCCCGAGGTGACGGCGACCGCGCCGAGCACTGCTGCCCCGAGCACTGCTGCCCCGAGCACCGCTGCCCCGAGCACCGTTGTTCCGAGCCCGGCCGGGAATAGCCAGCCCGGCTCCTCCGTCGAGGACAAGCCGTGAGAGCGCATCCCTTCCTCCTCCTGCTCCTGCTACCGCTCCTCGCGACCCCGGCGCTCGCCCAGGCCCCGATGCCCGGCGCCGGCGAGGTGCCGGTCGGCTCCTTCCTCGATCGCCACTTCGACCTCAGCGGCTACCTGCGCGTGCGCGTCGACGCGTTCAACAACTTCGACCTGAACCGCGGGCCGACGCCGTCGACGGGCCAGCCGATCTTCCCCACCGACCTGAAGGGGAGCACGATCGCGGGCGCCAACATGCGCATGCGCCTCGACCCCATCATCCGGGTCGGCTGGGGCGTCACCCTCAACGCGCGCATCGACCTCCTCGACAACGTCGTGCTGGGCTCCACGCCGGACGGGCTCCCGGCCTCGCTCTGGACCCCGATGTCCGCCGCCTCGACGCAGATGCAGCCGCCCGAGGCGGGCCGCAACTCGGACGTGAGCTCGATCCGCGTGAAGCGCGCCTGGGGCGACGTGCTGCTCCCCTTCGGCGTCCTCTCGGCCGGGCGCATGGGCGCGCTGATCGACTGGGGCACCGGCTTCCTCATCAACTCCGGCAACTGCATCGACTGCGACGCGGGAGACGTCGGTGATCGCATCGCGTTCACCATCCCGATGCTGGGCCACATCTTCTCCTTCGCCTTCGACTTCGGCGCGTCGGGGCCCACCTCGGCGTCGCTGCGGGCCGACCCGCAGCCCTTCAACCTCGACACGCGCGACGACGTGCGCAACTACGCCATCGCCTTCGCCCGCTACGACACGCCGCAGATCATCGAGCGCTACCGCGCCGCCGGCCGCGCCATCTTCCAGTACGGGCTGATCGCCTCGATCCGCACCCAGGACTACGACGTCCCGACCTACTACCTGACCGGCGACCGGACCCGGCACTACAGCGAGAACGACCTCGTCCACCGCGGCGTCCTCGCCTTCGCCGGCGACCTCTGGTTCGGCGTGCGCAAGGGCGGCTGGACCTTCGACCTCGAGGCGGCGACCATCCTCGGCCAGATCGACAACAGCTCGCTCTCGCCGGGGACGGAGATCCTCCTCCGCACCACCTCGCGGCAGTTCGGCGGCGTCGGTCGCCTCGACTACCGCTGGCCGAAGGTGCAGCTCGAGCTGGAGATGGGCGTGGCCAGCGGCGACAGCGCGCCGGGCTTCGGCGTGCGCCCGCCGCTGACGCAGCTCACCGCGCAGCCCGGCGACCTCGACGGGCCGCAGCTCAGGATCCCCGGCGACACCACGGTCAACAACTTCCGCTTCAGCCCGGACTACCACATCGACCTCATCCTCTGGCGGCGCATCCTCGGCACCGTCACCGACGCCTTCTACGCCCGTCCGACGGTGCGCTACTCGCCGCTCCGCGGGCTCAAGCTGGAGGCGAACCTGATCACGTCGATGGCCCTGGAGGCGGCCTCCACGCCGTCCGGCGACCGCGGCCTCGGGGTCGAGCTCGACCTCTCTGCCACCTACGCCTTCGAGCCCGGGTTCATGCTGCACCTCGCGTACGGCGTGCTCTTTCCGCTCTCCGGGCTCCGCAACAACCTGCTCGGCCTCGACGCCGAGCCTGCCCAGACGTTCCACATGATCCTCGCCTATCGGCTGTAAGGAGTCGCGCCGTGCGTAGAGCCACCCGTTCCACTCCGCTGTCCCGCTGGCTGACCCACGCCTCGCGCCTCGCGGCGCTGCTCCTCGTCCTCGGCGCCGCCGCCTGCCCTGGCCCCAACCCGCAGCTCGCGGACTCGGGCACCGGCGACTGGCCCAAGGGCACCGACCTCTCCTGCGTGCCGGACAACAACGGCGAGATCGCCACCAGCGAGCTGCTGTTCAAGCCGGGGCTGCAGGCGACCTACCGGGTCAACACGCCGGGGACGCTGGCCAACGTGGACGTGGCCGGCAAGATGGAGAACACGGTGCTCACCTGGGACTTCAGCGCCACCGACGGACAGCTGATGACGCTCACGGTGGCGCTGCCGGGCGACGCCTGGTACGCGAAGTACTTCAGCAACGTGAGCTTCGTGCTGCCGTCGGACGCCGCGGGCGACACGCTGCAGGTGTACCGCATGGAGCCGACGCGGATGCTGCTCCTCGGCATCGTCTCGAAGAAGCCCGACGTCACCAGGATGATCTACACGCAGCCGGTGGAGATCATGCAGTTCCCGCTCAAGCTGAACCAGATGATCACCAGCACCGGCAAGATCGAGAACGGGGTCTACAACGGCCTGCCGATCTCCGCGGATGACACCTACGAGGTGAAGATCGACGCCATCGGCAACCTGCGGCTGCCGTACATCATGCTGGAGAAGACGCTGCGCATGCGGGTGAAGTACACGGCCAAGGCGATGGGCGCCACGACCGCGCAGACGGTCTACCAGGCGCAGTGGTTCCACGAGTGCTACGGCGAGGTGGTCCGCGCGGTGAGCCAGAAGAACGAGCCGAAGGAAGACTTCACCCAGGCCGGCGAGGTCCGTCGGCTGTCGTTCTAGCGCGTTCGCCACCTCTCGCGCGTTCGCCACCTCTCGCGCGTCGCCACCTCTCGCGCGTCGCCACCTCTCGCGCGCCGCCACCTCTCGCGCGTCGCCACCTCTCGCGCGTCGCCACCTCTCGCGCGTTCGCCACCTCTCGCGCGTTCGCCACCTCTCGCGCGTCGCCACCTCTCGCGCGTTCGCCACCTTTCGCGCGTCGCCACCTTTCGCGCGTCGCCACCTTTCGCGCGTCGCCACCTCGCCCTCGACCTCCGGCCGCATCCCGGCGGTCTCCGGGCGCAGCTTGGAACCTCCTAGTTGGGGAGGTGTCAAGGGCAGATCTCCGCGTCTCCCGAGAACGCCACGTTGCCGCCCGAGAGGATGACCCCAACGCGGAGCCCCCGCGCCTCGACGGCGCGCTCGAGGAGCGCGGCGACCGGCACCGCGGACGAGGGCTCGATGACGATCTTCATCCGCTCCCAGACGAAGCGCATGGCCCGCACGATCGCGTCGTCGTCGACGGTGACGATGCGCTCCAGGTGCCGCTGGAGCGCGGTGAAGGTGCGCTCGCTGAGCGAGGTGAGGAGCCCGTCGGCGATGGTCCGCGGGCTGACCGAGGGGATCACCCTGCCCGCCTCCAGCGAGCGCCGCGCGTCGTCGGCGCCGGTCGGCTCGACGCCGACGAGCCGCGTCCGCGGCGAGACCGACGCGACGGCGATGCAGGTCCCGCTCATCAGCCCGCCGCCGCCCACGGGCGCCAGCACCAGATCCAGCTCGCCGGCCTGCTCGAGGAGCTCGAGCGCGGCGGTGCCGGCGCCAGCGATCACGCGCGGATCGTCGTAGGGGTGGATCAGCACGCCGCCGGTCTCGGCGAGGACGCGCGCGGCGGTCTCCTCGCGCGCGGCGAGGGTCGGCTCGCAGAGGAGCACGCGGGCGCCGTACTCGCGCACCGCGGCGAGCTTCACCGGCGACGAGCTCGAGGGCATCACGATGTGGGCGGGCACGCCCTGGAGCCGCGCCGCCAGCGCCAGCGCGCCGGCGTGGTTCCCGGAGGAGTGCGTGACCACGCCGCGCGCGGCCTCCGCGGCGGGGAGCGAGCGCACGGCGTTGAGCGCCCCGCGCAGCTTGAAGGCCCCGGCGCGCTGGAAGCACTCGCACTTCAGGTGCACCCGCGCGTCGACCCGCTCGTCGAGGGCGCGCGAGGTGAGGACGGGCGTGCGGTGGGCGGCGTCGGCGATGCGCCCGGCGGCGGCGCGGAGGTCGGTGAGATCGGGGAGTCGGGGCTCGCTCATCGCCCGGAGCATAGCACCGTCGCAGCGCCCGAGGCCTCACGGCGCGAGAGCAGAGCCCGCCCCCGAGCACACCACCGTCGCGGCGCCTGCAGGCCTCACGGCGCGTCCCGCGGTCCCGTCCTGGAGCAGGACGACGAGGTTCGTCACCCGCTGAAGACCGCCTGCCAGGGTCGTGCTATATGACGCCGATGCCGGCCACCAGCCCCGAGAAGGAGCGCCCCTACCAGGACCCGCTCCGGCCCTTCACGGCGTGGGACACCGCGCTCAGCCTGCTGCTCTGGCTGGTCGGCGCCGTGCACCTGCTGCTCTGGCTGCTCATCTTCCTGCTGCTCCACCTCACCGTGCTCCCGGGCAGACGGATGGACCGCCTGGTCCGCTTCGTCAACCGGCGCGTCACCGACCTCCTCGGCGTCCGCGTCGAGGCGCTGGGCCGCGCGGGGCTCGAGCGGGAGCGCGGCTACCTCTTCTGCATCAACCACGTCAGCCTCCTCGACGCGCCGGTGGTCGTGCAGACGATCCCGTTCTACTCGCGCTCCTTCCAGGAGGCGGCGCACTTCCGCGTCCCGGTCTACGGCTGGTTCATGCGCATCGTTGGCCAGCTCCCCGTCGACCGCCGGGACAAGGAGCTGACCGCGCGCTCCTTCGAGGCGGCGCTGGCGATGCTGCGACGGGGCGACTGCTTCTGTGTCTTCCCCGAGGGCCACCGCACGCGCGACGGCCGCCTGGGCCGCTTCTACCCGGGCGCGTTCCGGCTGGCCCTCACGGCGCGAGCGCCCATCGTGCCGGTGGCCGTGCGCGGGCTCCGCGACCTCTGCCCGGCCGGCGAGTGGCGCATCCGGCCAGGGCGGGTGCAGGTCATCTTCGGCCAGCCGATCCCCGTCGAGGGAAGCGAGCCAGAGGAGGAGCTGGCGGCGCGCACCTGGTCGGCGATGAACGCGCTACTGTGGAACGGGCTCGGCCAGCCGGTGCGCGAGGAGCGCCAGCCCGGCAGCGCAGGCGAGCCCCAGCCAGACCAGGATCAGCGGCTGCTGCACCAGCAGGCCGAGGGCGTGCCCGAGCAGCACCAGGAGGACGAGCGCGACCCGGACCAGCGCGTAGGCCCGCAGTAGCCCGCCGGCGCCCGCGCGCCGCCGCAGCCAGCGCCGGACGGTGCCGAAGAGCGCGAGGTCCGTGATCGGGAAGACCAGCATCAGCTCGTTGACGCGGCCCTCGGTCACCGTCGAGAGGAGAGCGCCGAGGACCATCAGCGTCGCGGCGAGGGCCGCGGGCAGCCACCAGAGGAGCAGCCAGAGGCCTGCCCAGCGCGGTCGGCGCGGTCCGGCGGCGTAGGCGACGACGCCGAGGAGGAGCACCAGCGCGAGGAGCACCGTGGCGATACGCACCAGCCCGCGTCCGTCGCCGGGCGTGGGCGAGGGCCCCTCGCGCTGGTAGAGCACGCTGGGCGGCTCGGCCAGCGGGACGAGGCCGGGGCCGCCGCGCGGGTCGGGCACCTTCACCGCCTGCAGGTGGCGCATCAGGAGCGCGGGGAGGTAGAGCGAGTCGTACTGGTTTCGGGGCGTGTCGAGCAGCCTCCCCATGAAGAGGTCGTTGAAGACCTCGGCGAGGAGGAAGCCGGCGTAGCCCTGGCGCGCGTAGTGGCGGACGGGCAGCTCGGGCCGCGGCTCGAGCTGCCGCCGGATGGCCCCGCCGAGCACCTCGTCGAGGAGGTCGCGGACCTTGGTGGCGCAGGAGGCGCGCAGGAAGTGGTAGGGGTACTCGCTGTGCTCGGGCTCCTCGGTGCGCTCGAGGAGCTGCTTCACGCGCTGCACCTGGGCCGGCGTCAGGGCGAGGCGCTGGTCGTGGACCGTGCGGTCGTTCTCGGCGTAGAGGCCCACCGTCTGGGCGAGCTCACCGGTGGTGACCGTGCGGAACTTCACCGTGCCGCGCAGGAACTGCCAGTAGAACTTGAGGGTGCCGAAGTCGGCGTCGCCGAAGTTGTACACGGTGCTCGCGAACTTCTTCTGGCCCGGGCGGACCTCCATCACCATCAGCCCGGTGTGGCCGAAGCGCGCGGGCAGCAGCGGGCCAGGGCCGATGGTGATCAGGTGGATGCTGGTCTCCGCGACCTCCGGCGCGGCGGCGGCGGAGCCGGCGAGCAGGACGGCGAGCGGCAGCGTGACGAGCAGGCTGAGGCGTAGCATCGCGGCACCATAGCCGATCCGGCGCCCTCGCGGAACGCTCTTCGCGCGCAGGGCCGAACGCGCTTCGCGCGCAGGGGGGCGCGGTGCTATAAGCGGGCGCGCATGACTGACCTGGCCCTACCCACTCCAGTGGACGCGCCCCTCGCGCTGCAGCAGGCCGCGGAGCTCTACCGCGCGCCGCGCGTCGCCGCGCCCGACGCGTCCGCGCTCGCGCACCTCGCCGCCGCGCGCCGGCTCGACGTGGGACCGATGCCCGCCGCGGGTGACGAGGCGTCCGCGCTCGGCGGGCTGGTCGACGGCGTGGCGTTCCGCGCCCTGCGCCACGCCTTCTCGCGCATCCACCGCGGCGAGCTGCAGGCGGCCGGCTACGAGGCCCTCGAGGGCGGCTGGCTCGGGCCGGGCGGGGCCGCGCCGCAGCGCGAGCGCTGCTTCGCGGCGCCCGCGGTGCCGGCGGTGAGGGTGCGCGGGCTGGGGCGGCTGCCCGGCGGCGGGGCGCTCGAGGAGCTGGAGCTGGACAGCGACTACTCCGACGGCCCGGCCGCGCGCGAGCTCTGCGCGCGCTACCCGGAGAACGCGGTGGCGCACGCTCGCTGCTACCGGCACGCCGAGCCGCGCCCCGCGCTGCTCTGGCTGCACGGCTGGGGCATGGGCTTCCCCCGCCTGGAGGCGCTGGTCTGCCGGGCGCGCCGCCTCTACGCGCTCGGCCTCGACGTCTACCTCTACGTGCTCCCCTACCACGCGCAGCGACGGCCGCCCGGCGTGCGCTTCGCTGGCGAGGTCTTCCCGACGACGAACATGACCCGCAGCAACCTCGGCGTGATGCAGGCGGTCTGGGAGTGCCGGGCGCTGATGGCCTGGCACCGCGCGCGCACCTCGGCACCCTGCGGCGTCGTCGGCCTCAGCCTCGGCGGCTACCTCGCGGCGGTGCTCGCCTCGGTGGCGCCGGAGACGGCCTTCTGCGCCTGCCTGATGCCGGTCGTCGACCTGCCTGCGCTGATGTGGTCCAACGGCGAGGGGACCGCCGAGCGACGCCAGGCCGAGGAGGCCGGGATCAGCTTCGAGCACTTCTGCCGCGCGATGGCGGTGCACGCGCCGCTCGCGCACCGCCTGCTGCTGCCGCGCGAGCGGGTGCTGCTCGTCGGCGCGCGCGCGGACCGCATCATCCCGCCGATCCACACCGAGGTCCTCCACCAGCACTGGGGCGAGCCGCGCCTCTGCTGGATCCCGGGCGGGCACGTGCTGCAGCTGGGGCGAGGCGCCTACCTCGCGGAGCTCGAGGCGCTCTGCCGGCGGACCGTGGGCTAGACGGGCGGCACCGCGCGCGACGCCCGGCGGTGACCGTGGCGCGCAGCGCCCCTCAGCGCGTCGACGGCGCCCGCGGGAGCTCGGCCTTGCAGCTCGAGCAGAAGATGTGCGGCAGGTCGTCTCGATAGTCGGCGGGGTCGTAGACGACGCTGCAGCTCGGGCAGCGGTGGATCTCTTCGACGGGAGCAGCGGCATCCAGCTGCCCCGCCGCAGGCGCGCCGGCGAGCGCGCGCTCGGCCTGGCGCAGGTTGAGCCGCCGGATCAGGTGCACGGTGGCGAGCGCCGCGGAGAAGTACAGGAGCTGCTGCACCCCGACCGTGAGCAGCGCCGCGGTGCCCTCGCCCGCGAAGCGCGCGAAGGGGCTGGTCACTATCGTCGCCAGGCAGAGCCCCCACCATAGCCCGACCGGTCCGGAAGAGGCGGCGGCAGCGCGCGGACCGACGACCTTCAGGACCCCAGGCCCGCTCGCGACCCAGATCTCGCGACCCACGCGATAGGGCAGCACGAGCTGGACGAGCGGGATGAAGAAGCCACCGATGGCCCACGCCGGGGAGTACTTGAGACCCACCACCCCGAACGCCAGCACGTTGCTGTAGACGCGGTGGAACCAGAGGAGGAAAGCCAGCCCGGCGACGATCTGCACCGTCGGGAGCGCCCGCGCGCAGTACCCGAGGGCACCGACGACCGCTGGCATCCAGGAGCTGACGGCCGCGGACCCGCTCGCGATCAGGACCAGCACCACTGCGGTGACCGTGCAGCCCGCCAGCGCGGCGCAGCTCCAGAAGAGGAGGATCGCCCCTTTCGAGAGCCAACCGCCGGGGACGAACCCGGGCGGCGTCTGAGCGGCGGTGGGCTCAGGGTGCGGCTCGTCGCTGGCAGGGACCGGAGGACGATATGGGTTGGGGCCAGGGTTCGTCATCTGTCGCTCTCCCTCCTCGCGCAGTCCGCGCAGTGCCAGATGGGGCGCCCGGTGTTCGCCAGCGCTGACGATAGGCGCGTCAACCGGTGGGTTCAAGGTCGATCGAGCCGAGCTGTCGACCGAGGTGGCCTGGCCCGCTGAGAGCAGGTTGGCGCCGACCGAGGGCGGCCGGTCAGCCTGGTGCGCGAGCTCCACGCAGGAAGTCGGCGAACGAGGCGAGCCAGCGAAACCGCGTGTCGTCCTCGCCCGCCGCACGCACTCCACCGGCCCCCGCCGAGCGCGCCAGCTCGAGCAGCCGCAGGCACTCGGGCGTCGGCTCCCCCAGCCCCTCGAGGGCGGCGAGCAGCACCGCGCGCACCTCGTCGACCCCGAGCCGGTCGCGCCAGGCCTGGACCCCGGCCGCGAAGGCCAGGTCCGGGGGGTGCGGCGCCTCCGCGCGCGGCGTGAGCTCGTTGATCGCGTCGAGGATCCGCCGCCGCCGCTCGGCGTAGGGGAGCGCCGCGAGCTCCGCGGGCGGGATGGGCCGGCCGATCCGGTAGTCCTGCCGCCCGTAGCCGACGGGGAAGTCGATCGCGGCGGGCAGCGCCGCGCTGGGCAGCCCGCCGGCGAAGCGCACGGGGACCACGGGGAGCGCCAGCGACTGCGCCAGATCCACGAAGACCGAGCTCATCCGCTGCACCGGCTCACCCGCCGCGAGGGCCAGCGCCCCCTCGACGTGGACCAGGAGCGAGCAGGCGCCCTCTCCCAGCGCGCGGCGGAGCTCCTCGAGGATGCGCAGCATCGAGGCGCGGTCGCGCTGGTCGAAGTAGATGATGGCGGGCGGATAGCTGACGCCCGGGTAGGAGCGCGCGAAGCGATCGAGCGCGCCGACCCAGCCGGCCCGGTGCTCCTCCCTGGCGATCGTCACCGTGTGCACCCCGGTGAGGCCGGAGAGCAGCAGCGGGAAGAGCACCGACTCCACCTGCACCTGGTGGTTGGCGAGGTAGAGAGCGCCCCGGCCGCGCAGCGCGGCGAACGCCTCCGCCTCGGCCAGCCGCACGCCACCGACGAAGCGCGCGCAGAGCCCGAGGATCAGCTCCTCGCCGGGCCAGGCGGCGGCGCCCTGGCGGCGGGCGAGCTCGCGGACGGGGCCGAGGTCGAGCACCGGCGCGCCCCCGTCCTCGACGCGCACCTCGGCGCTGTCCTCCTCGACGCGCACCGGAAAGCGGGTGAGCGGGAGCGCCGGGCAGCGCGCTCCGCGTCCGTCCCCGTCGACCAGCACCGAGGAGGGGTGGACCTCCGCGCGCTGGGCCACGTGGTCCTTGATGGCGGCCTGGCGCGCCCGCTCCTCGGGGCTGCCGCGCAGGCCGTAGCTCGCGGCCACGCTCCCCGGCAGCCAGTCACGCGCCTGCAGCTCGGCGACGCGGAGCCGGGTCAGCGCCCCCTCGAAGCGCGAGAGCCCGACGCCGGGCACGTGGCGGCGGTCACGGAGGAAGGCGAGGCGGCTCTCGCGGTCCGACCCGTGGCGCCCCATCGGCACCAGCACCTCGGTCAGGCGCAGGTCGGCCCAGACCCGATCGTCGACGAGCAGCTGCACGCGGAAGGCCGGGAAGCGAGGGCCGCCGGCGAGGCCGTCGAAGCGCGTCTCGCAGCGCACCAGACCCGCGCTGGGCGGCGGACCGAAGAGCTCGAGGCGGTCGACGCGGAAGGGGTAGGCGATCTGGTCGGGCGCGAGCTCGGGGCACCAGCGCCAGAGCTCGTCGTGGAGGATGCCGTGCACCGCCGCGTCGAGGAGGGCCTGGTGCAGCTCGCCGCGGGGGACCGTGGCCGTGGCGGACGCGGACGCGGACGCAGACGCAGACGCAGACGCGGACGCGGACGCGGAGCCGGAGCCGCCGCGGGAGGCAGAGCCGGGGCCGCGCGGCGCTCCGCCCGCGTCGAGGAGCGCCGAGGAGCCGCGCGCGCCGACGCTGAGGCTGCGCAGGAGCTGCAGCGACGGCCCGTGGAAGAGCGCGCCAGAGGCGTAGGGATCGGGGGCGGGCTGCGCGTCGGGGAGCGGCTCGAGCGGAGCGGGGGCCGGCGGGTACTCGCGACCGAGGAGGACCTGGCCGCTGGCCACCGGCAGGAAGCGCGAGAGGGCCGCCTGCGGCGCGTCTCGCCAGGCGAGCAGCCGGGCGTCGAGCCAGCCCTCCGCCTCGCCCTCGCGCGGCGTGACCTCGGTGCGCAGGCGCCGGGGCTGCTCGAGGGTCAACCAGCCGCCGACCTGGACCTCGCGCAGCGCGAGCACCTTCTGCTCCGGCGCGCGGCGGCGGGCGGCCGCGGCGAGCCGGTCCACCATCGACATCAGCGGCAGCGTGGGCAGCGTCCAGTTCGGCCGATGGTCGAGGAGCCACGGCTCGCGGGCCGGGTCGAGCACTTCACCCGCAGGGGGATCTCCGGAGGTTCGTAGCGCGCTCTCATCACGCCGATCGCTGGGCTCGCCGGCGACGACGCGCATCCCGAGGCCGCGCGCGTGGTAGATGAGGAGCTGGTCGACCCAGAGCCAGGCCTCGGCCACCGCGTGATCGCTGCCCACCTCGGTGATCTCCAGCTCCACCCGCACGCGCTGGCTGCCCGGCAGCACCTGCCCGCGGTACTTCCAGGTGAGCGGGAGCCCGAGGGCGATCGGCTCGAAGCGCGCGCCGGCGAGCCCCGCGCCGAGGCCGCGCTCCAGCAGGTAGACCTGCAACAGCTGGAGCATCGCCTCCATGCCGAGCGAGCCGGGCTGCACCGGGTCCTGGAAGAAGTGGGCGCGGAAGAACCAGTCGCCCGCGTCGACGCGCTTCTCGGCGCGCAGCCGCCCGAGCCCCGCGCGGCCCGCCGTCGGCCAGTAGCCGGTGACGCGGTCGAGCATCAGCAGCTTGCCGGTGGCGAGCCGGGGCGCGCCGGCGAAGTAGGCGGCCGGCCGCTCTCGCAGATCGACCTGGAAGTCCGAGGGGCGCTCGAGCCACGCGCGCGCGTCGTCGCTGACCGGCAGGCCGACCTGGGCGGCGAGCGCCGCGCGCGGGAAGAAGCCGAAGCTGGTCTGCAGCGAGAAGATGAGGCGTTCGCCCGCGCGGCACTCGACGTCGAAGCTGACCAGGATCATCCCCGAGGCGCGCGAGACGCTGGTCAGGCGCGTGCGGGTGCGCAGGGTGCCATCGCCGGGGCGCAGCTCGCCGACCACGGTCCCGGTCCCGTCGAGGTTGCGGAAGTGGACGTCCTCCTGGCTGCTCGCCGGGCAGCCGACGAAGACCGCCAGCCAGCCGCAGGGCTGGAGGACGGCCTCGAGCAGCACGCAGAAGGGCATGCGCGGCTGACCGCTGTCGGCGAAGTACCAGGCGTCCTCGGGGATGTCGTACTCGAGCTCGATCTCGGCGCCTGGCCGTGCCACCCCCAGCTCGGCGTCGATCCGGGTCACCCTCGACATGAAGTGGTAGGGCGGGCCGGGCAGCCGCGCGATGTGGCGCGTGCCGTCGAAGATGCGGGCGCTCTCGCCGAAGGCATCGGAGGGGCGGCCCCAGGCGCAGGCGAGGAGCGAGGCGTAGCCGAAGCGGAAGCCGTCGACGCTGGCCGCGCGCTCGTCGCCCGCCGGCAGCTCGCGGAGGAGCTCGGGGCGGCTGCTGAGCGGCCAGTCCGGCGTCAGGCGCAGGCCCATGCGACGGCCGTGGAAGATCTTCAGCCCGTCGACGCTGCCCAGGATGTCGGCGTAGAGCGTCGGCTCGGGGCCGTCGTGCAGCTCCTCGATGAACACCTCGTAGGTGAGCTCGACCGAGGACGGCACCACCTGGCCGCGGCAGCGCAGCCGGTAGGTCTCGCCCGGGACTGGCTCGAAGCGCCAGCCGTCGCGCTCGAGGGTGAAGCCGAGCGCGGTCAGGTAGAAGGCCATCGCCTGCAGGCACCCCTCGCACATCAGCGTGCCGGGCATGCAGGGGTCGTCCTTGAAGTGGCCGCGCAGGTACCAGTCGTCGGCCGAGATCCGGTTCTGCACCCGCAGGTAGCCGCCGCCCCAGGGCCCGCCCGTCGGATCGAGCTCTGCGACGCGGCCGAGGAGCAGCATCTGCCCCGACTGGATCCTCGGCGTCCGCACGTGCGTCCGGGCGAGCTCGAAGCCGGGGCCGAAGCACTCGGCGACGCGCCCCTCGGAGAAGGCGCGCACCTGCTCGGCGCTGAACTCGCGGCGCGTGCAGCGCACCGCGGGTGGATCGAGGCGGGCCTCCGCGCGGTGCTC
>JAKLHH010000889.1 GCA_022710245.1 Myxococcota bacterium | reverse complement strand
CATCGGTCCGGGGGACGGCCGCGCGTTCGTCCCGCTGCTCGAGGGGCTGGTCGCCGATATCGAGACCATCATCACCCGCAACGAAAAGGAGGCGCTCCTCCTCGAGAACACGCTGATCAAGCAGCACCGCCCGCGCTTCAACGTGATGCTGCGGGACGACAAGAGCTTCCTCGTGCTGCGGCTCGACACGCGCGTGCCCTACCCGCGCCTGGAGATCACCCGGCGCATCCGCGACGACGGGGCGCGCTACTTCGGCCCCTACCACTCGGCGAGCGACGCGCGGCAGACGGTGCGCATCGTCAACCGCTACTTCCAGCTGCGCACCTGCTCGGACCGCGCCATGGCCACGCGCAAGCGCCCCTGCCTGCAGTGCCAGATCAAGCGCTGCCTGGCGCCCTGCGTCTGCGAGGTGGACCCCGCCGTCTACGCGCAGCAGGTCGAGGACGTCACGCTCTTCCTCCGCGGCCGCGGCGCCCAGCTCCTCCTCGATCTCGAGGCGCGCATGCAGGCGTCGGCGGCGGCGCTGGACTTCGAGCGCGCGGCGGCGCTGCGTGACCAGATCGCGGCGGTGCGGAGCAGCCTCGAGGGGCAGCAGGTGGTCACCGAGGCGATGCTCGATCGCGACGTGGTCGGGTTCTACCGCGAGGGCGATCGCGCGGACCTGGTGGTGCTGCAGATCCGGGCCGGCAAGCTCGTCGGGCGGCGCCCCTTCTCGCTCTCGGGCCAGGAGCTCCCCGACGACGAGCTCGTCTCCGCGTTCATCTCGCGCTACTACGACGACGGGGCCGAGGTGCCGCGCCAGCTCCTCGCGCCGCTCCCCCTCGAGGACGAGGAGGCGAAGCGAGAGTGGCTCGCCGACCTGCGCGGCGGGCCGGTCGAGCTCCTCACGCCGCAGCGGGGCGAGAAGCGGCGGCTGCTCGAGCTCGCCGCGCGGAACGCGCAGTCGAACTTCCTCTCGCGGCGGCGGCAGGCGGCGGACGCGGTCGAGGCGCTGAGCAAGCTGCAGCGGCGCCTCCGCCTGCGCCGGCTGCCGCGGCGGATCGAGTGCTACGACATCTCCAGCTTCCAGGGCCAGCTGGTCGTCGGCTCGCTGGTGCTGATGGTGGACGGCGTCCCGCAGCCCTCCGGGTACCGGCGCTTCCGCGTGGCCGCCACGGCGCGGGACGACTTCGCCGCCATGTACGAGGTGCTCTCGCGGCGTCTGCGGCGGGCCAAGGAAGGCGCCCCTGGTCGCGAGGTGCCCGCCGCCGAGCAGGCCGCCGAGCGCGAGCGCTGGGCGCTCCCCGACCTGCTCGTCGTCGACGGCGGGCGCCAGCACCTCTCGATGGCGCTGGCGGCGCTGCGGGACAGCGGCTTCGCCGACGACGCGACCGACCTGGTCGCGCTCGCCAAGGAGCGCCCCGAGGACGAGGCGGCGGGCGGCGTGCCCTCGCGCAGCGCGCGGGGCGCGCGTCAGGCCCCTCGCGCGGGGAGCGACGACTCCGATCGGCCCGACCGCGTCTTCCTCCCGCACGTGAAGGACCCCATCCGCCTGCGGCCGAACACCGCTGAGCTCTACCTGCTCTCGCGGCTGCGCGACGAGGCGCACCGCTTCGCCATCACCTACCACCGGCAGCTGCGCAAGCGCCGCACGCTGCGCTCCGCCCTCGAGGACGTGCCCGGCATCGGCCCCAAGCGCCGCCGGCTGCTGCTGCGCGAGCTGGGCAGCCTGAAGCGGATCCGCGAGGCCTCGCTCGAGGAGCTCGCCGCGGTGCCGGGCATGTCCCGCCGCGCGGCCGAGTCAGTCGCCGCCTACCTCGGCGGGCTGCCGGTGAGCCGCCTCGAGGAGGAGCCGGGAGCGTCCGTCGAGGAGCCGGAGGGGCTCGAGGACGAGGAGGGGCTCGAGGGCGAGGAGGGGCTCGAGGACGAGGAGGGGCTCGAGGGCGAGGAGGGGCTCGAGGGCGAGGAGGGGCTCGAGGGCGAGTCGCTCGACGTGGGCGCGGAGGATGACACGGGCGGCGCGGGCGACGCCCGCGACTCGGCCGACGCGGCCAAGGAGGAGCGGCCGGCTCAGTTGGTGTCGGAGAGGATCCCGCCCGGCGCCGCCGGATCGTAGTTCGCCTTGGCGAGCTCGAGCTGCCGGTTCATCAGCCGCACCACCAGGCCCCCCTTCTCGAGGTAGGCCGCCTTGAGGAAGAGCGGTACGTTGCGCACGCCCTCCTCGACGGGCGCCTCGCCGTGCGACTTCTTGCCCGAGCTGCCGGTGATCAGGCGGCAGCTCTCGCCGCCCTTGATGATCAGCCCGGCCTGGAAGGTGGTCACGGTCTTCGGCCGCCCGGTGCCGCGGGCGACGGTGATCGAGCAGCCCTCGGCGTTGAACGGGGCCTCGCCCTCGTTCTTCACCACCAGCCACTCGGTGTTGAGCTTGCCTTCCTCACTGGCGCCCTTCAGGGCCTGGATCTTGAGCGACATCGTTCACCTCGGGTCTGGTCGGTCTCGAACGCCGGGGGCAGTCTAGCCACCGTCGCTGCCGGGCGCAAGCGCGTCGCCCACTTCCTTCGACGGCTGGGGGGCGAAGTGCTACTCGCTGTAGAACAGCAGCCCCACCCGCAGCTCATTGCCCTCGGCGAGCGCGAGCGCGTGCTGCAGCTCGACGAAGGTGTCCTCGAAGCGCGAGAGCTCCGTCTCGTCGCGCTCCCTGCGCTCGGCGAGCCACGCGGAGGCGGCGTTGCCGGTCGGCTCGGCGACCTCGCGCCAGGCGCGGCGGAACTCCTCGATGCGCTCCTTCAGCTCGTCGATGTCGAACTCCTCGACCAGCTCGCGCAGCCGGGTCGGGTCGAGGAGCAGGAGCGAGCCCTCGTAGCTGTCGCCGGTGACCGCCCAGGGAGCGAGCGGCGAGAGCTCGGCGTCGTCGACGGACTGCAGCAGCTCGCCCTCGGGGACCGAGTAGGGGAGGACCTCCGTCATCGCCCCCAGCACCCCGAGCTCGGCGATCTCCTCGGCGCTCTCCTCCAGCGCGGCTCGCGCCGCCGGCCCCTCGGCGAGCGAGAGGAGCGGGAAGAAGCGCTCGTCGAGGTAGCTGACGCGATCGCCGACCATGAAGACGAGCGCGGTGCTCATCGCGAGCACCTCGAAGACGCTGAGGTCGAGCTCGGCGCCCTCGAGCGGCTGCTCGGGGGCGAGCGCCTCGACGGCGCCAAGCACCTCGGGGAGCAGGTGCGCGAGCGGGCCGAGGACGCTCTGCTTGCTCGGCTCGATCATGCGCAGGAACTGGTAGACCTGGCTCGCCGGGGTGCGGCGCCAGAGCCGCTCGGCCGACTTCAGGTCGAGCCCGACCAGGAGCACGTGCTCGTGCTTCGGCTCGCCCTCCACTCCCGCGTTGCGATCGTGGAAGCGGAAGAGCTCGGACCAGCGCCCCATCCCCTCGGCCGGCTTGACCAGGCGGCCGCGGACCAGGATCAGCGTGTCCTCGCCGGCCACCTCGGCGGCGTCGTCGCGGGAGGCTGGCGAGCTCGCGAGCGCGTCGAAGTCGAGGCCGGTGTCCTCGCGGAAGCGCCGGGCGAAGCGCTGGCGGCAGGCGGCGAGGTCGGCCGGGTTGCGCTCGCGCTTCGGGCGCCGGTCGTCGCTCTCGAAGCACTCCACGTCGCCGGCCCAGGCCGGTCCCGGCTGCCCGTCGCGGAAGACCTCGTACGCCACGCTGGTGCGCTCGCTGTCCACGCTGAGCCGCAGCGCGATCCGCTCGCCGCGCGAGAGCAGCGCGCCCAGCATCTCGGGGACGATGGGGACGCCGTCGCGCAGGTGGTAGAGCTCGAGCTGCAGGCAAGGGCCTGTGCCCCACGGGATCTCCTGCACGGCAGCCAGGTGGAGCCAGGCCTCCTCGAGGTGGACGTCGAGCAGGCTCTCCACCAGCGTCTCCAGCTTGTGCTGGTCGGTGCGGAGGAAGAAGGCGTGCAGGGGTGCAGTCATGCGAGGCGCTCCTGGCCGTCGTATACAGCGGATCGAGGCTGGAGCCAAGCCTTGGAACGAACGGCGGTCCTGGAACGAACGGCGCTCAGCCTCGGGGCGTCTCGCGAGGCCCGCGCTCAGCCTCGCGAGGCCCGCGCTCAGCCTCGGGGCGTCTCGCGAGGCCCGCGCTCAGCCTCGGGGAGCGGAGAGGTCCTGCTTGCAGCGGCCGCAGATCGGGATCGCGGTGCGGAGCCGCGTGAGGCTGACGCGGT
>JAKLHH010000888.1 GCA_022710245.1 Myxococcota bacterium | reverse complement strand
GGCGGGGCACCAGGTGCGGCCGGTGGCGGACGCGGCCTCGCCCGTGAGCCCGGCCAGGCAGCTGGAGACCTGCGGCAGGTGCCACACCGGCGCGGTGCTGACGAACTACGCGAGCAGCGTGCACGGACGGCGGCTGCAGCGCGGCCAGCCCGGCGGGCCGACCTGCTCGACCTGCCACGGCGGCCACGCGATCGCGCTCGCCGACATCACACGAGACCCGACCTTCAAGACCGAGATCACGCGCAAGTGCGGCAGCTGTCACAAGAAGGTCCTCGAGGAGTACGGGAAGAGCCAGCACGGCACCGCGCTGCTCGCGCGCAACAACTACGACTCCGCCTCCTGCGTCGACTGCCACCGCAGCCACGAGATCCTCCCGCCCTCCGACCCCGGCTCGGCGGTGCACGCGACCCGCGTCGTCAAGGACTGCGCGGGCTGCCACGCGGACGCGCGCCTGATCCGGCGCTCGCACC
This sequence comes from Myxococcota bacterium, assembly GCA_022710245.1. The sequence goes on along the minus strand of JAKLHH010000888.1, from coordinate 3,727 downwards.
TGCCCGACGGCGTGGTGAAGAGCTTCGAGCTCAGCTACCACGGGCGCGCCGCCAACCTGGGGTCGACCGCGGTCGCCAACTGCTCCAGCTGCCACGAGCACCACGGCATCTTCCGCGCCTCCGACCCGCGCTCGTCGGTGCACCCACAGAACCTCGCTCACGCCTGCGGCAAGTGCCACCCCGGCGCCGGCAAGAGCTTCATCCAGGGCAAGGTCCACGTCGTCTCGGAGCGCGAGCAGAACTACTGGGCGTGGTTCGCGAAGAACACCTACTTCTGGATGATCCTCCTCGTCATCGGCGGGATGGTGCTGCACAACCTGCTCGACTTCATCCGCAAGATGCTGATCCGCGCCCGCCAGCAGCGCGACCAGCCCCACGTGGTGCGCATGTCGAGGCAGGAGCGGCTGGTACACGTCCTCGTCTTCACGAGCTTCCTCACGCTGGTCTGGACGGGCTTCGCGCTCCTCTACCCCACCGCGTGGTGGGTGGCGCCGCTCAACTGGCTCGGGCTGAACGAGGCGCTGCGCAAGAGCATCCACCGCACCTCGGGGGCGATCCTCGCGGTGATGACGCTGCAGCACCTCTGGTTCCTCTTCTTCCACCGTCGAGGCCGCGAGCAGCGCCGCAACTTCATGCCGCGGCTGAAGGACCTGCGCGACCTCCGGGACAACCTGATGTTCTACCTCGGGCGCCGCAAGGAGCGCCCCAGCTTCGGTCGCTTCACCTACATGGAGAAGGCCGAGTACTGGGCCCTCGTCTGGGGCACCGGCGTGATGATCTTCACCGGCTTCGTCATGTGGTTCCAGGAGCCCGCCCTCCGGTTGATGCCCCGCTGGCTCTGGGAGGTCTGTCAGGTGGTGCACCGGTACGAGGCGATCCTGGCCGCGCTGGCGATCCTCGTCTGGCACTTCTACTACATCTTCATGAACCCGGACGAGGCGCCCATGTCGCTCACCTGGCTCACCGGTCGGATGACGCTGCACGAGCTCTCCGTGCAGCACCCCGAGGAGTTCGCCCGGCTCAAGGAGGTGGAGCGGCAGAACGGCGGCGGTCGGCCGCAGCGCGCCGCGAAGGCGGAGGAGCACGGCGTGTCAGAGCAGGGGGGCGGGGAGGGTGCAGGGCGCGAGCAGGCGGTCGGCGAGCGGCCAGCCGCTGATGGCTAGTCGGCGCGGCGGGCAGGACCGGTCTCGCTAGTCCTCGTCGTCGACGACGTCCTCTTCCTCGTCGAGGTCCTCGTCCTCATCGTCGAGGTCCTCGTCCTCCTCCTCGTCCTCGTCGAAGTCCTCGTCGTCCTCGTCGAGGTCCTCGTCCTCCTCGTCGAGGTCCTCGTCGTCGAGGTCCTCGTCCTCGTCGTCGTCCTCGTCCTCGTCCTCGTCGTCCACCTCGACCTCGTCGTCCACCTCGACCTCGTCGTCGACCTCGACCTTCTTGCGCTTGCCCGCCGGCGAGGCCCAGAGGACGCCAGTCTCAAGGAGGGTCACGGCGTTCTCTTCGCAGCTGAACATGGCTCCATCCTTTCGCATGCATGGATGTTCAAGGCGTTGGTTTGCCGCGGTCTCGGCACCGCGGTGATGGCTCTCGACCCCCGCTGACCGTGGGGTCCAGATCTAATAAAGAAGGGACCTGGGGCAGTCAAGAAGTTTGATGCTGGTCGCGCCAGTCAGCGCCATGGCGAACGGTATCGCGGGACCGAGCCGCATCACCGGGCCGCGCGCAGGGCAGATCCCTGCCCCCGGAGAGCCGGTGGCCGCCTGGAGCGAGCGATGCGAGCACGCTGCCGAGGACTGCTGATGAGGTGGGGCGGGAGGGCAGGTCAGGGGACGCCGCGCTCGGGCGGCGTCCTTGGCTGCGCCTACTTCTGGGCCATCTGGGCCCGCCGCTCCTTGCGCCGCCGCCGCCGCTCGGCCTCGCGGGACTTGCGGCGCTTGCGGACGCTCGGCTTCTCGTAGTGCTTGCGCCGCTTCAGCTCCTTCGTCACACCCTCGGTGGCGATCTTGCGCTTGAGCTGCCGGATAGCGCGGTCAATGCCGCGATCATCCACGCTGACCTCGAGGGGACGTCCCTCGATGGTCTTGCCTGGAGAGGCAGCCTGCTGTGGGGTGGTCTTCTCGTTCATTCTGAGTCCCTTGCCAAAACGGTGCATAACCTACAGAGGACGGGGCCATCTGTAAAGGGGGATATTGGATCCAGCGCCCGGAGACCGCAAGGCGGATCTGGCCCACCTCTCCCGGGCGGTCCGGGCTGACCCCGTCGAGGCGTGATCAACCCCCGACGTAGCGGGTGTAGAGGCGTCGGGCCACCGTCGCGTCCGTGGTGCCGCGGACGATCGCGCGTCCGTCGGGGAAGAGCAGGAGCTCGAGCCCCTCGGCGCGGAGCTGCAGCAGGAAGCCGTTGCTCGAGGCGGGGACCACGGCGGCGAGGGCGCGGGCGAGCTCGTCGAGCGAGAGCTGGCTGGGCCGCGCCGGCGTGATCTGCACGGCGTTGCGCCCGCAGAGGCTCGCCACCCAGGCGGTCTCGCGCGCCTCGAGGAAGTCGTGGCGCCCCGCGCAGGCCGGGCACGCGGGGTCGCGCTCGAGGGCGATGCGGTCCCAGCTGCCGGTCCAGAGGTCGAGGTGGAGCAACCCGGCGGAGGGCGTGGCCCCGACGAGCAGCCGGAGCGCCTCCGCGACCTGGATCGCCGCCACCACCGCCGGCGCGGAGCCGAGCACGCCATGGGTCTCGCAGGTGGGGAGCATCCCGGCTGGCGGCGGCGCCGGGAACGCGCAGCGCAGACAGGGGCCGTCGGGCCGCACCACCAGCACCAGCCCGACGGTGCCGAGCACGCCGCCGTAGATCCACGGGCGCCCCGCGCGGCGGCAGGCGTCGTTCAGCAGGAAGCGCGTCTCCAGGTTGTCGGTGCCGTCGACGACGAGGTCGAAGCCCTCGAGCTCGGAGAGCACGTTCGACGCGGTGAGGTCGAGGACGCGCCCCTCGACGGTGATCTCCGAGTTGATCCGTCGCAGGCGCCGCTCCGCCGCCACGGCCTTGGGCAGCCCGGAGGCGACGTCGTCCTCGTCGAAGAGGGTCTGGCGCTGCAGGTTCTGCAGCTCGAGGACGTCGCGATCGAGGACGCGGAGGCGCCCCACGCCCGCGCGCGCGAGGAGGCCGGCGGAGCCCGAGCCGAGCGCGCCGCAGCCGACGACGAGCACGCTCGCGGCGAGCAGGCGCCGCTGGCCCTCCTCGCCGAGCTCGGGGAGCCGGAGCTGGCGCGCGTAGCGGTCGAGCGAAGGCGTCTGCTGTCCGTCCATCTCTCTCCTCCTCGAGGGCGCGCCCGCGCCGCTCAGGCGGGCAGGGCGGCCTCGATCCAGCCCCCGCCGAGGACGCGCTCGCCCTCGTAGAGGACGGCGGCCTGGCCGGGGGTGACCGCGCGCTGCGGCTCGTCGAAGCGGACCTCGAGCGCGCCGTCGCCGCGCACGCTCGCCCGCGCCGGCGCGGCGGCGTGGCGATAGCGGATCTGCACCTCGCAGCGCAGCTCGCTCGCCGCGGCGCTGGCCGCACCCGGGTCCAGCCAGCGGACCTGGCGCGCGGTGAGCCCGCGCGCGGCGAGCGCCTCCTCGCGCTCGCCGATCACCACCGCCGCTCGCTCGGCGTCGAGCCGCAGCACGTAGGCGCGGCGGCCGAGCGCGACCCCGAGCCCGCGGCGCTGGCCGACGGTGAAGTGGTGCAGGCCCGGGTGGCGGCCGAGCAC